>CAIPFY010000127.1 GCA_903864435.1 uncultured Chloroflexota bacterium
AAGGTATCGAGATCATAGCCATAGAAGCGAGCCGCAGCCGAATTCGCGTCCATAATCGCCCCGCTTTCGGGGTCAATGATGAGCTTGGGAATGCCGTGTCCTTCAAACATCTGGCGATAACGCTTCTCGCTGCTCCGAAGCGATTGCTCCAGTGCTTTGCGGTCGCTGATGTCTATTGCCGTCGTGAAATTGTATGCTCGATTATTCATCAGGATGATTTCAGCCGATAGCAAAACAGAAATCGGCCTGCCGTCTTTGGTATAAATGACGGCTTCTTCATCCTGAATGTAACCCTGTTTCTTGAGCTTCTCAATCACCCTTTCACGATACTGCATATCCAACCGCACAATATCAATGGATTTCTTCCCGATCACTTCTTTCGGAGCAAATCCGAGTCTCTCGTAGAAGGTGTGATTGACTTCGATGTACTCTCCGGTTTGCACATCGCTTAACCCCATAATTGCAGGGTTGGCATGGAAAATACGCTCAAACTTCTCCTCTGACTGACGCAAGGCCGAAACATCTTTGCTCACGCCAAACAGAGCAGGCTGTCCATCCCACAGGCCATGCGTAATCGAAGTTTCCACCGGGATCAGTTCGCCCGTTTTTGTCTGTATCGGCACCGGGCAGTATGTCTGCTTTCCAGCCAGCATCTCGCCCACGATTTGCGCCGCTTCAGCACGGCGCTCCGCCGGATGTACCATCAGAACGGACTGCTGCCGCAGCTCTTCCTGCGAATAGCCCAATCGGCTGAGTACCGTCTGGTTCACTTCGCGGATATTGCCATCTGCATCCAGAACAAACAGGAAATCCTGTATGGTGTTGAACAGGGTACTCAGGTTCATCTCACGGTGACGCAGGGCCTCATCAGCCAGCATTTTGTCGGTCACATCGCGGGCGCTGTCATTCACCCGTATCGGATGCCCCTGCTCGTCGAAGTTCACCCACGCCCGCCGGAACAACCAGCGCACCTGACCATCCGGTAAGACAATCCTATGATTCAGTTCGATGCTGCCCTCGGTCAGGCAACGCCGCAGCGCCTCTATAGTGCGCTCAAGGTCATCAGGATGCACAACACTCTTATAAAAATCGGGGTCATCCATGAAATTCTTCAGCGGATAACCAAACACCTTTTCAAACGAGGCGCTGGCGAAGATCAGCTTACGATCCGGCAGCGTGATAGACAGCAACGCATCCGGCGTGGTTTCCAGAATCTGGTTCAGCCAGTCACGACGAGTTTGAAGTTCCTCTTTCGTCAGCTGAACCTGCTGCAACTGACGGTAAACATCGGTCACATCCCGCCCGATGCCCTGATACGCCACCACCGCGCGATTGGCATCCAGAATCACCTGATCTGTCCATTCCAGCCAGCGGCGGCTACCATCCGGCAGAATGGTCGGATGCACCGATACCGCCACCGGATGATCGGCACTCAGATTTTTCACATGCTGAATCGCAGCATCCCGGTCTTCTTCAGGAATACGATCCAGAAATTGAAACCCGATAATCGCCTCTGCCGGTTTCCCCTGCCATTCGCAGTAGGCGCGGTTGGCAAACGTCACCCGGAAATGACTGTCAAAGCGGCATACCAGATCAGGTAGAGAATCGAGAATGTATTGAACAGGATCGGCTTCGGCAGGCCGGGAACGCGCCGAATCCAATTCCTGCTGGAGCAGTTCCAGCAGGCGCGGCGTATCTTGCTTATCCACAAACCCGCGTGCGCCCAAACGCATCATATCCACTGCGCTGTGCAAATCGGGATTGGCCGCAGTGAACAAAAACGGGGTTTGAGGGGAAGTTCGGGCAACATGGCGCAGCACGCCGGCGGGGTCAAGCGTCGCAAGGTCAAAATCGCAAACGATCACATCCCAAGCGCACTCAGCCAGAACGTGATCCAGCCCGTCCAACGTACTGATAGGCCGGCTTTTGCAATCAAAACGCCCACTTTCATGCAGCAGATGTACCCAGTTTTCAGGCGCAGACTCGGTAATCAGCAATAGATAAGCCAGTCGGGGTTTCAAAACTTGTACGGGGATCATTGATCTCGTATCCTGCTGCACTACTCAGACCACTCTGTCGCATCTCAGTTACATCTCATGCTTATCATATAATTTTAACACAATTATTGACTCATTCGCTGAAATACAAACTTAAAGAATCCAGATAGGTATGCTGAAATACGAAACCTCGCTACTAAATTTTAACACATCATGTTATACAAAACTCAATGCACGCCTATGCAGAGGTAATTTACCGTTATACAGCGTCCGTGTACAGCCCGAATAAATTCCCGAACGGCTTTTTATCGTTTCCTGATCGTTCAGCATGATCGAAATGGATGCAAGCGACACTCCGGCAGCGCACCCGCAGCGCGTGATATACTGAAAATGATGACAGCCGTTCCCTGTCCAGAACGCGGCTGACCAGTCTAGCACACACCACAGGAGAAAGACCGTGCAGTACACCGACAATGGCCCTCTCGGCTATTACTTTGAGGACATCGAAATTGGCAAAACGCTCGTCACACGCGGGCGCACCATCACCGAAAGCGACATCGTGCAGTTCGCGGCGCTGACCGGCGATTATAACCCGATGCACACCAACGCCGAATACATGAAAAACCACCCGATGAAGCAGCGCGTGGCGCACGGCATGTTGACGCTCAGCTACGCCGTCGGTCAGTTGTATCAACTGGGATTCATGGAACGCACGGTGCTGGCCTTCCGGGGGTTGGAGATGAAGTTCAGCCTGCCTGTGTTCATCGGGGACACGGTACACGTCCGTCTGACTGTGACCGAAAAGAAAGAAATGAAGCGTCTGGGCGGCGGGAGCATTCTCGCGGAAATAAAAATCTTGAATCAGGACGGCAAAACCGTCCAGTCCGGCACGATGGAACTGCTGCTGGCCTCCCGCCCTGCCGATGCCGGATAATTTCGTCTGCCTAGAACCCAACGAGGTGTGACATGCTGCGAACAATGGCGCGAGTGGTTGTACTAGGAATGGTGATCGGGGCGGCGCTGCTGGCGGCGCTACCCGTCGGGGCGCAGGCGATCCGCTGCGACCTGACCAGTGCAGCGGACTTTGTAGCGCGGGGGCAATCCAGCCAAAACACGGGCGACTACACCAGCGCGATTGACGATTTCACCTGCGCGTTGGAACTGGACGTGGAGAACACCGATGCGCTGTTCGGACGCGCCTATTCGCTGCAAGCACTCGGCGAAAATGACCGTGCCGAACGTGACTATACCGCCCTGCTGGAACTCGACCCGAACAACCCGCACGCCTATAACAACCGGGGCAACATCTACTACAATCGCGGCGAGTTCAACAAAGCCAGAGCCGATTATGACCGGGCGATTGCGCTGGACAACCCTAACAAGGACACGGCCTATGCCAATCGCGGCCACCTGCTGTATCACACCGGCGATCTGGTGGGCGCGATCAAGGATTTCACGCACGCGCTAGAACTGAACCCGGATGACCGCGAAATCTATTTCTCACGCGGGTATGCTTACGACGATCTGGGCGAAACGGAAAAAGCCACACAGGACTATCTCGACTGGTTGAGCCGGGGCAGCGAGGTATACATCCGCAGCACGCCCAACCGCCTCCAAAGCGGCATCGAACTGGACTTGCAGGAAGGCTGGTATTACCGCTTCCCCGTCACCGTCGGACGCGGGCAGATGATTCGCGCACAGGCCATCAACCTGACCGACCCGGTGGTGGATACCTTCCTGTTTCTATTTGACCCCAAAGGCAAGCTCATCCTGTGGGCGGATGACACCGAGGACAGCCTCGACTCGTTGCTGACCTACACCGCCACCAGCGACGGCGAATACACGATACTCGTCACTCATGCCGGCGGCGGCAGCTACGGTCGCTTTGAACTCACCGTCAAGGTGAGCAACACACTCTAAAGCATTACCAGCGATCCCAATGCACCACGTCCTCGAAGGTTTTGCGACCTTCGGGGCGTGGTGGGCGGGGCGCAATCGCCTCCGGCGCGGGATAGCCGAACGACAGCGCGATTCGCAAATGCCACTCCGCCGGATACCCCAGAATCGTCTGTGCCTGTTGCGGCTCATAGATCGAAGCCAAGCACGATCCCACGCCCAATTCCCACGCCGTCAGTTGCATATAGGCGGCGGCCTGTCCCGCATCGAACATTGTCTGGAACTTCTCGGCGGGATCGGGCGTAAGAATCGCCACGCCCAGCGCCGCCCCTGCCAGATGCCCCGCCCACGTCCCGCACTTGCTCAAAGCGTCCAGCGTGGCGCGGTCACGCACCGCTACAAACTGCCACGGTTGCGTGTTCTTGGAAGACTGCGATAGCCGCCCCGCGTTCAAAATTGCCCGCGCCACCTCGTCCGGCAGCGGACGGTCTTCAAACTGCCGGATAGCCCGTTTAGCGCGAATCACATCCTGTACGGTCATCATCTGCCCCTTTCCTCATCCCCGTAGTCCTCTCATTTCGCAGGCAGCGGCGGCGCTTCGATAATCGGCACTTGATCGCAAGCGCCCGCCCCCGCCGTATTATCCACCGCCAGCCACACAGCCTCCGCCAAACGCCACCACATGCGCCCTTCGCTATCCAGCGCCCGCGCATCGGGATAGCCGTAGAAGCCCGCCGCCACGCCGTGCCGGATGGGGTACGCCGTCCCCGGCCCGGAGCGCAAATTCACATCCACCGACCACGCCACCGTGCAACGGGCATCCGCCGCGATGGTGGTCAGGAAGCCGGTGCCGGGGGTGAACGGGTACAGCAAGCCGCCTAGCGAAAACGTCAGTTCAAACTCTCGCGGGAGCAGTTGCAGCGGCAGATAACGCGCCCGTGCGAAGTTGTAATCCTCGGGAGCGCCATAGGCCACTGTCTCCCCCTGATAGCCATAAGTCAGGCGTTCGCCCGTCTCCAGTGTTTCGCCATCGGCATAAACCGCCCCACCTTCGAGGACGGTCAGCACCGTGCGCCCCTCGTTGGTGGTTTGCAGGTACAGCGTCCCGCCGAAAATGAGTTCAGCGCCATTCACCACCACCCGCACATTCGTCACGCCGTCCGGCGCTTGCAGCAGCAGACCGCTATCCGGCGCACCGAGGCACGACGCATCCTCGAAGGCGCTGCGGAAGCGAAACGCCTGCATGGGGGCAAGCAGCACTTCCGGCGCAGGCGCATCAGCGGCCATCACCGGCAGCAGGCTCAAATCATACGCGCTGCGCACCAGTTCCGCCGCCACCCATCCCTCCGGCAAGCGCAACCATGTGCCATCCGCCAGCCGCCCGATGGCGGTGAGCGCATCCCCGCTGTATAGCGACCGCACCAGCGGGGCATCCACCGAAGGACTCTCGCGCAGGTTCGCGCCCGTCGTCCCGGACACCTGCACCGCCAGCGCGAGGAAGTCATCGGCGGTGTCGCTCTGGTTTTGCAGCGTGGTATCGCCAAAAGCCAGCATCACTAGCACCTGATCGGGCAGATCGGTACGCAACCGCAACAGCGCCGCGCCCCACGTCTTTGCCGCCAGATCGAAGGGCCGTCCGGTCAACGACTGGGTTTGCGCCAGCGACACGCTATCGCCCACATCGGCAAAAGCGGTAGCCGCCCCTTCTCGCGGTGTCCATTCCAGCGGCGAATAGCCGTAGCAGAGTGTATTCAAGCCGGTTTCGGCGCAGGACTTCCGAACGGTTTCGACAGCCGCCTGCACGAAAGCGCGGCAGGCATCTTTGCTCTGGGCGGCGGCGGTCAGCGGCACGACAAATAGGACGAGGAGGACGAACAACAGCGGTAGAAGGCGCTTCATCAAGCCTGTTCCCCCGCCATCTCGTACAGTTCGACCAGCACGCCGCCCGTGCTTTTAGGATGCACAAAGGCGTAGCGCGTGCCATCCTCACGGGTGCGGGGCGTGGTGTTGATGAGTTCCACCTGCGCGGCGGTCATCTGCGCCATCGCAGCATCCAGATCGGCCACCGCGAAGCAGATGTGGTGCATCCCCGGCCCGCGCTTGGCGAGATACTTGGCAATCCCACTTTCATCGCCAATCGGCTGAAGCAGTTCCACCCGCGCCCCGCCCGCGTCCAGAAAGGCGATGTCCACCGCCTCGTGTTCGTTGTGTTCTTTGCCGCCTAGCGGCAGCCCTAACGCGCCCTGCCAGAAGTTCAAAGCGGCGTCCAGATTGTCCACCACCACTGCCAGATGATCTATCTTCAACGGAGCCATTGGCATCCTCCTCAAGCGTAAAGTCCTCGATACGATTACATTCACCCTCATCCCCATCCCTTCTCCCTCAGAGCGAAGGGTGCAGGACATATCTCTACTGCTTTTCTCCCCTCTCCTAGCTGTACTCAGCGGTTGGGAGAGGGGTCGGGGGTGAGGGCTTTGAACGGTTGCCACTCAATCCGCCGAATACACCCATTGGATCGCTTGGAACAGCCTATTATAGCGGTTCGCGGTACTATATTAGAGAGAGTAGTTTCTTTTAATTGGAGGCTCCCCACGATGGCGGCAGCAGTTGAACCCACCTCACTGACCCTTACCCTGACTGATGAACATCTCGCGCTGCAAAAGGCGGTGCGCGATTTCGCCCAGAAAGAGATCGTGCCGATTGCGGCGGAATACGACGAGTCCGGCGAATTTCCGCTGGCAACTGTGCGTAAAATGGGCGAGATGGGGCTGATGGGCATCGAAGTCCCCGAAGAATACGGCGGCGCGGGCATGGACGCGCTGGCCTACGTGCTGACAATGGTCGAAATCGCCAAAGCGGATGCCAGCCACAGCACCATCGTCAGCGTGAACAACTCGCTCTACTGTCACGGGCTGATGAAATTCGGCACCGAAGCGCAGAAGCAGCAATTCCTCGTGCCGGTTGCCAGCGGCGAGAAAATCGGCGCGTACAGCCTGACCGAACCGATGTCCGGCAGCGACGCGGCGACGATGGCGAGTCGCGCTGTGCTGAACGAGGCCGGCACGCACTACGTCATCAACGGGCGCAAAAGTTGGGTGACAAGCGGGCCGGTTGCAGATTATCTGGTGCTGTTCACCATGACCGAACCGGAAAAGGGCAACAAGGGCATCAGCGCCTTTTTGATTGACGCGCAGCAACCGGGGTTCATTCGCGGCAAGAAAGAGCCGAAGATGGGCATCCGCGCCAGCGCCACCAGCGAAATCGTGTACGACAACTACCTGTGTCCGGTGGAGAATATGCTGGGCAAACCGGGCGAAGGCTTTAAGGTCGCTATGACGGTGCTGGATGCAGGGCGCATTGGCATCGCCTCGCAGGCGCTCGGCATCGCGGAAGCGGCTTACGAGGCGACCCTCCAGTACGCCCGTGAACGCACCGCCTTCGGCGACCCCATCGGCGCGTTCCAGATGACGCAGGCCAAGATCGCGGACATGAAAACGCGCATCGAAGCCTCCCGCCAGTTGATTTACAACGCGGTGCTGGCGAAGGAGCGCGGCAAAAAGACCGGCGGGCGCTACACCACCGAAGCGAGTATGGCGAAGCTGTTCGCCAGCGAAACCGCCATGTTCGTCACCCACGCGGCGGTACAGATTCACGGTGGTATCGGCTACAGCAAAGAGTACCCCGTCGAACGCTACTTCCGGGATGCCAAGATCACCGAAATCTACGAAGGCACGAGCGAAATTCAGCGCCTTGTGATCGCCCGCGCTGAACTCGGCCTGCGCTAAAGGACGCACATGCACATGGCGCTGCCCAACCCGTCCCTGTCCCCCGCCGAATATCTACGCCGCGAACGCGCTGGCGAGGCGAAACACGAGTACGACGCGGGCGAGATATGGGCGATGGTCGGAGCCAGCCTGAATCACAACCTGATCGCGGGCAGTCTATTCGCCGCGCTATACGGGCAGTTACGCGGGAAGCCGTGCCACATCTTCCCTAGCGATATGCGCCTGAAAACGCCGAGTGGCCTGTATGCCTATCCCGACATCAGCGTAGTTTGTGGCGAAGCGCAGTTCGAGGACAGCCATCAAGACACGCTGCTCAATCCGGTGGTGCTGGTGGAAGTGCTGTCGCCCCCCACCGAACGCTATGATCGGGGGCGCAAATTCCAGCACTACCGCACCTTGCCCACGCTGCGCGATGTGCTGCTGGTGGCACAGGACAGCCCCCGCGTGGAACAGTATAGCTGGCAGGCGGGGCGCTGGACGCTGATGGATGTGGGCGGAAACGACGGCGTGGTGCAGATGGACTCCATCGGTTGCGTCCTGCCGCTGACCGCCATCTACGAACAAGTGAACTTTGACGACGCGAGATAACCTGTTTGGACTCGAAAGGATGACCATTATGAGAGCAGCAATCATCACCGGACACGGTGGGCCGGAAGTTGTGGATATGATAGACACTCTGCCCATCCCGGAACCGGGCGAAGGACAGGTGCGGATCAACATCAAAGCCGCCGCGCTCAACCGCCTCGATCTGTGGGTACGCATGGGTTGGCCGGGGCTGAAGCTCGCCATGCCGCATATCATCTGCGCGGACGGCGCGGGCGTGGTAGATCAGGTCGGCGCGGGCGTGACCGGATTCGCGGTAGGCGATCGCGTGTGCATTGACCCGACCATTGTTGAGCCGAACAGCCCCGCGCTGATGACCGGCCTCGAAAATCAATCGCGCATTCACATCCTCGGAGAAAGCGTCCCCGGTGTGGCGGCGGAATATGTGGTGCTGCAGCAGCGCAACCTGCTGAAGATGCCGGACTCGGCCTCGTTCGCGGAAGCCGCCGCAGCCGGACTGGTGTATGTGACGGCGTGGCATTCGCTGATGACACGCGGCGGCCTGCGAACGGGCGAAAGCGTGCTGATCGTGGGCGCGGGCGGCGGCGTGAACAGCGCCAGCATTCAGATCGCCAAGCTGACGGGCGCAACCGTCTATGTGATCGCCAGCAGCGCCGAAAAAGCCGCGAAAGCGCGGGAACTGGGCGCGGATGTGGTCATCAGCCGTGCCGAAACGCCCGAATGGTCGAAGGCCATCTACCAGATAACCGCCAAGCAGGGCGTGGACTATGTGATAGACAACGTGGGCGCGGACACCTTCAACAACAGCATTCGCTGTACGCGCATCGGCGGCAAGATTCTGGTGGTAGGCAACACCAGCGGCCCGTTCGTAGAACTGGATTTGCGGCAGGTGTTCGCCCGTCAGATCAGCATCATCGGCAGCACGATGGGGCCGCATCAGGACTACATCAAAGTGATGAATCTGGTGTTTGCTGGCAAGCTGAAGCCCATCATCGGGGCGCAGATGCAGCTCTCGGATGCCCGTCATGGTCAAGACATGCTGGCGAACTTCGACGTGTTCGGCAAAATCGTCCTCGACGTATAAGGTTGTGACCGAATTTCTCGTCTCCACGCTGCGGGCGATAGCCGATCAAATGGCTGTCGCCCCGCTGACGACAGCGGCGCGTGTGCCGGGGGTGCAGAACGTCTACCGCCTGACCATCCGCTACCATGACCGCCGCTGCCGCGATTCGGTGGCAACCATCCTGCAATCGCGCACGATGGGCATCACCATGCAGATCGCCTATCGCGGCCTCGATCATGACCGCGCCTTCCAGCACACCGTCACGCCGCAAGCCTATACCAGCTTTCACGCGCTGGCACAGCGCATCGGCTTCGACAAGTTGCCCGATCAGCCGGACATCACCGCGCACGGCCTCGACCTGTGGCTGCTGGAACGCGCTTCCGTCATGTTCTACAAAAGCGTGATCTTTTCGCCGGATGAGGCCGAGGGGACTTATCTGCGGTTGGTGGATGGGCTGCGTGCGCACCTGCCGGAGGCACTGCGCCACATCACCCTGCGTTAAAGTGCATTCAGATGGGGGACAGTGACCCTCATCCCCCATCCCCTTCTCCCTCATGGCGAAGGGGCGAAAGAGCATTACGCGATTTTTAATTCCCTTGCTCTGAGGGTTGAGGGACAAAGGGTGAGGGTTGTCTCGATTTCAGATCACCCTGCGTTAGCCTGCGCCAGCACAGCCGCATCCTCGTCGGCAAAGGTCGCCAGTAGATACTGCTCGTCCTCGGTCAATTCAGCCCGCATCAGCAGATCGGGGCGCTGCGCCCATGTGCGCCGTAACCCCTGTTCGCGCCGCCAGCGTGCCACCTTCGCATGGTTGCCTTCTTGCAGCACGTCCGGCACGCTCAAGCCGCGAAACACGGGCGGGCGCGTGAAATGCGGCCCTTCGAGGATGCCGTCGGCGTGGCTGTCGGCCTCCGCTGCGCCTTCCGCGCCTAGCACCCCCGGCACATGCCGGATGAGCGCGTCAATCATCACCATTGCCGGTAGCTCGCCGCCCGTCAGCACGTAATCGCCAATGCTCAGTTCGTCGGTCACGACTAGCTGACGCACACGGTCATCAATGCCTTCGTAGCGTCCGCAGATGAACACCAACCGTTCATACTGCGCCAGTTCACGGGCGATCTGATGCGAGAATACACGTCCCTGCGGAGTCATCAGCAGGACGGGCGTTCCCGGCGGCGCGTCCGCCAGCACCGACTCGACGCCTGCCACGATTGGCGCGGCCTTCATAATCATGCCGCCGCCGCCGCCATACGGGATGTCGTCGGCAGTGCGGTGCTTGTCGGTGGTGAAGGTGCGAATGTCATGCAGGTGCAAATCCAGCAAGCCGCGATCCCGCGCCTTCCACAACATGCTCTCAGTCATCGGCCCATCGAACATGGCCGGAAACAGCGTCATGACATCAATCCGCATGACTACACTTCCCTTGTTCTCACCTACAACAGCGCCTCTAATGCTTCCGCCGCACGCGCCGCGCCACCCAATGCCGCGAAATCCGCCGCCAGTCGCCACGCAGTTTCCTGCACCCGCACATCGGCGGTCAGCGCCTTCGCGCCTTGCAGCAGCGCCCCGTGTTTCACATCATGCGCGGTCAGGTTCAGCCCCACTTTGGCCTGCGCGATACGCCGCGCATTCCCGCGCTGGTCGGCAGCGTGGGGAACGGCCATCTGCGGAATGCCGTGAATCACCGCCGCGTGGGTCGTCCCCATGCCGCCATGATGCACGATCAGGCGCACACGCGGTAGCACCAGTTCAAACGGAACCCAGTTGAGCAGGCGCGTTTGCGGTGGTAAAGCCGCTTTCAATTCGGCCTTTTTCTCCGGCGCGATGGGATTGCGCCCGATGACCACCACCGGCACATAACCGGTACGCGCCGCCGCCTGCGCCGCCCAGCTAAAGAAGCCCAGATCGCCCGTGAACACGCTGCCGAGCGTGATGAGTGCCAGCGGTTGTTCCGCCGGAATAGCGGTCAGCCACGCGGGGGGCGGTTCGGTCAGCGGACGGGGTGCGCCGCCCACGTACAGCGTTTGCGGCAGAATCGTCTCGCGGTCAGCCTGATACCACTCGTCATTGAAGTAGCAGATGTGCAGGCGCGGACTGAGGATGGACGGGGTTGGCCCTTCTGCGAAGTACGTCCCCCGCAAGCCATAGCGGGCGCATAGCCGGTCAATCCGCCCCCGGCTCTCCTGTCCGAGCGACTTCTGCACCGGGAATAGAAACTCGTCGTTCAATTCGCGCTGTGCAGGCCAACCGCACACCGCCAGCGTCACACCCAGAGACTCGGCAGCCAGCGCCGCCGCGCTCAGGAACGGGTCGGTCACGATCACATCCGGCGCACCGTGCGTCCGCGCCGCCTCCAGCAGCACGCCTACCGCCTCGCCCACAAGGTCTTCGCTCAACCATGTGTCCAGTGCGCGGCGATAGCGCAGCATCACCGCCTGTTGGGGAGCGAGGGTACTCAAATCCGGCGCGGGCGGGGGCGGCCACAGCCAGCCCGTCCGCGTGATGGGCAGGAACGGCACACCGGCAGCCACCACCGCCGCGCCGATGGGCGCTTCGCTCAACCACAACACCTCATGGTCGCGCTGCTGAAGCGCCTGTGCGGTCTTGAGGAAACCGCCCCAGTCCAGATGACCGTGCAGCGGAGCAGAAATGAACCAGTAACGCGCCATGCCATTCCTTACAAAAGAATGCCGTTATTTACGACGGGGCAAACCGGGGAAAAAAGCGTTCGTGTTCATCACGTAATCCGCATATTCCGGTTTGGTCTGCTTCAGCCCACGCTCCAGCAGCGCCACGCCGGACACGCGCATCAGCAACATGGTCATCAGGATGGGCGAAAACACCACCGTGAACCCGAACTGCACGCTCAACGCCAGCACATAGTAGCTCCACCACACCGCCGCATCCCCGAAGTAATTCGGATGGCGGGTGTACTGCCACAGACCGGTGCGCATCACCTTGCCCTTATTGGCGGGATCGGCCTTAAAGCGGACAAGCTGCCAGTCGCCTAGCGCCTCGAACACGAAACCCACCAGCCACAACAGCGTACCGAGTATATCAAACACGGTCAGGTTCGCAGGTTGCGGCGCGACCTGCACCACCAGCAGCGGCATACCAATTACCCACAGCAGCACGCCCTGAAGCATAAACACCTGAAGAAAGCTGCGCCACCACCAGCGGGAGCCATGCTGTTCCCGCCATGCCCGGTAGCGGTAGTCCTCGCCTTTGCCATGATTGCGGATGCCGATGTGCAGCGCCAAGCGCAGCCCCCATACGCACACCAGCACCACCAGCAGCAGTTTACGTGCCGCGAACGGTTCGGGCGCGACGAGATAGTAAGCGCCGGCCAGCAGCGCAAACCCCGGCCCCCAGAAAATATCCACGATGCTAGAATTCTTGATGACGAGGCTGATGAGCCAGACAACCGTCATATAAACGACCACCACACCCAGACCGAGCAGCGCCAATTCAACGATGTTCAAAGAATTTTCTCCTGCGCCAACCGGCATTCAATCGCCGAATAGGACGCTAAAACCCGCGTGCTTGTCCACAACGCAGCCAAGTGTTGTGTGATGAAGGGATGCAATGAAAGGATGGGTGCAAGCGTAACGAGCCGAAACACCCTTTCACTTTCCAGCGAAGTCATGAACAGCGCGTGAGGATTGCTGGAACGCTGCCTAAATCTCGCGGGTCTGAATGAACAGAGCGCGTTTCAGGCTGGGCAGCGTGTAGTCGAAGCCGCACGACATGAAGAACTCGTCCGAAGCGGTGATCGCCATCACTTCCAGAATGTTGCGTTCATGCGCCAAGTCCACGCAGGCTTTCACCAGTTTGCGCCCGATGCCCTTACCCTGTGCCTCTTTCGAGACGGCTAGACTGCGAATCTCCGAGAGCTTCCATGAGTAGATTTCGAGCGCGGCACAGCCTAGAATGCGCCCGTCTATCTCCGCCACGAACAACGTGGGCAGCAGTTCCGAAAGTTCGGGGACGGTACGTGGCAACAGATCGCCCTCCTCGACAAAAGGCTGAATGAATTCCGCCAGCACGGGGATGTCCGCCTCGGTTGCCAGCCGAATGACCAGATTGCTCATGATTTTCGTCGCCATACGAAAAAGTTCCCGATCTGTGTATCTCGTTCGTAATTGTAAACCAGCCAGTCGTTCAAATCGGCATACTGTTGCAGCAGCGTGTTCGAGTCCTCGTGCGAACCCGTCACCCACGGCATATAGTCGAGCTGCAAGACCAGCACATAAGGCGGCAGCGCAGCCCACAGAATATCCGCATTTTCCTCCCGCCATTCGGGGGGATACCACGAACCCACCAGCGGGAACTGGAAAATGAAGCGCGTGGCCGGCAGCAGGCCGCTTAGATAGTATACTTCGGGTCGGAAGCCCCAGATATACAGAGAATCGCCCCGCACCACCCGCGCCTGCAAATAATCCACTACTTGCAACGACTCGTCCGCCCGGAACTCGCCCGCCACGAAGCGTCCGGCGTAGGTCTGCGCGTCCTCTTGCTCAGAAAGGTAATCCCACGTTTGCGGCCAAATGCCGGCGATCAGCACCGCGTATAAGCCCAGCGCGACGGCGATCACCACCCACCGCCGCCCCTGCCCGATCCGTCCGATCAGCCGCGCCAGCGTATCGCCCGCCAGCAGCGCCAGCGGCGGCAGCATGGGCAACCAGTGGTAATCGTAACCTTTCGCCTGCGAGAGCATGATGAGCATCCCTGCCAGCAGCCACAGCAGCACCAAACGCCATGTCGCGCCCCATGCCACGCCGCGCCGGAACAGCGGCCACGCCAGCGCCAGCACCCCCAGCAGCCCCCATTGATTCCAGCGGTAGCCGATGGCGCTGCTCATCAGGGCGGCGAAATCCGCCAGATTGAAGGTGAGCGCGGTGTACTGGGATGTCACCTGTGCGCTGCGGATAAATTCCGGCAGCGCACCCGCCAGCAATAGCGGCAGCACGCCCGCCAGCAGCAACGCCGCACCGCCCACGATGAACGCGCCGCCCAAGCGCAACCCATCTCGCAGCACAGGCCGCGCCGCCAGCAACCAGCCAAACGCCAGCGCCGCGCCGAACAACGCGAACGGGTATTTGAACCACACCGACAGGCCGCACAATGCGCCCGCCGCCAGCGCCCACAACCCGCGCCGCACTCCGGTTGCGTCGTCAATTCGCAGCACGGCATAGGCCGCCGCCGTCATCGGGACGAGTACCACGCCGTCGTTCTGCGTGAGCGTCCAGAAGGTTTCGGTGAAGTAAAACACCGCCAGCAGCAGCGCCGCCCACAGCCCCGCCGCCCGCCCGCCGATGCGCCGCCCGATGCCATACAGCGCCAATCCGCTGAACAGCACCACCGGAAAGTCCAGCACCCGCAGCGCCGGAGCCGTCTGCCCCAACAAGGCCATCGCCGCCGCATACACCACGAAAATGGCGGGCGGTTTGGGGTTCCACATGTCAATATAGGGGACGCGCCCCATCAGCAGCCCGCGTGCAATCGTGGCGAATTCGCCCTGATCGCGCCCCAACGGGTAGGTGAGCGTGGGCAGCGCCAGCAGCAGCGCCAGCCCCAGCAACAGCAGCACCGCCATGCGCGGGGAACGACTCCAACCGGAAAAGCGTTCCATCAACCACCCGCCGCGATACGCACAATTAGCAGCGCAATCGCCAGAGAGAGGCCGAGCAGCATCCACACCATCATGCGACCCACGCCCTGCGCCCCGCTGAGTTCGGATTCTTCCACCGTCACCTTGCCGAGCAAATCCACATAGAAATCGAGGTTCTTGCTGCCGCGATTGAGCCGCGCCATATAATCATGTCCCGTGACCATGATCCACCCCCGTTCGGGATCGTCCCACTGGTCGCCCAAACGCTCACGGATGGCCGCATACAATATCGCACGCGCCTGTGCAGGCGAAATCGGTTCAATGTCGTCGGGCATAGCCGCCTGTCCCTTGTCCACAAATTGCTTGCGGCCTGATTATAGCATCAGCACGGACAGGGAGAAGTGCAGCGGGTATAATACCCGAAGGGGTAGGGAATGAAGGTCGCTGTACATTTACAAAGCACAGGAGAGGTCATGGTACAGGCATCGGATATTGTACTGGCACGGCGGCGGCTGACGGGCTACCTGCGCCCGACCGCACTGGAAGCCACACCCGCGCTGGGCACGAACGTGTGGCTGAAACTGGAAAACACCAACCGCGCTCACGCCTTCAAAGCGCGGGGGGCGCTGAACGCGGTGCTGGCACTTTCAGAGGCGGCGCGGGCGCGGGGGCTGATCGCCGCTTCATCCGGCAACCACGCGCAAGGCTTGGCCTATGCCGCACAGGTGGCCGGAGTGCGTGCCCGCATCCTGATGCCGCTGCACACGCCCAAGCGCAAGGTGGACGGCGTGCGGCAGTACGGCGCGGAAGCGGTGCTGTTCGGCGCAAACTACGACGAAACCGAAGCCGAAGCCCGACGGCAGGAGCAGGCTGAAGGGCTAACCTACATCTCGCCCTACAATGACCCGCAGGTGGTCGCCGGAGCTGGTACGGTGGCGCTGGAAATTCTGGACGATCTGCCGACGGTGCGGCGGGTGGTGATTCCGGTCAGCGGCGGCGGCCTGATTAGCGGCATGGGGATCGCGCTCAAAAACGCCGACCCGACGATTGAAGTGATCGGCGTGGCCTCCGAACACACCCCCGCGCTACACAATTACCTGACCGGATCGCACCTGCCGCAGAATTTCGATACGCTGGCAGAGGCGCTTTCCGGCGACATCGAGGCCGGTTCAATCACGCTGGACATCAGCCGCCGCGTCGTGGATCGTTCGCTACTGGTGAGCGAAGCGGCGATTGCCGCCGCCATGCGCTGGCTGGCGCTGGAAGCGGGCTGGATCGTGGAAGGGGGCGGCGCGGTGGGCGTGGCGGCGCTGCAAAGCGGCCTGTTGTCGGACGACAGCAAGCCTACCGTGATTGTGCTTTCCGGCGGAAATGTGGATGCCGATACGCTGCGCCGCGTACTGACGACCTAATTACGGCGCAGGCGTGGGCGTGGCGGTCAGCGCCAGCACATCGGCGGTAATCATCGCACCGGGCGGAACCAGCCACAGTTCCGGCACGTTCCCACCGCCGAGCAGTTGGATAGCCGCATCCATCAGTGCCACCGCCGACTCTTCCCGCGAGGACTGCACCGAACCGCGCATGAAATAGCCTTCGCGGATGTACTGCTGCGCGAGGGCTTCGGCATCCACACTGGTCACGATCACCGATGTCGGGTCAATCCCCGCTTCAACCATCGCGTCAATCGCACCGAACGAACCGGCATCGTTGATGCTGACGATCACATCAAACTGCACGCCTTCCGCCAACAGTTTCGCCACCGACACCTTGCCAAACTCGCGGGTCGCGCCCAGATAGCGGCCTATAATCTTCGCATTGGGCGCAAATTCCTTCACGCCGTCCTCAGCACCATCCGCACGCGCCACGATGTCCGGCAAATCGGGATAGTCCAGAATAATCACGTTGGCCTGTCCGCCCATTTCGTCGCGGATGATCTGTCCCGCCAGTCGTCCGGGAGCCACCCCTAACAGGTAGTTATCGCCGCCGATCAGAATACCGCCGTAACTGGGTAAATTGCCGCCGAAAAAGACCATCGGCAAACCCGCTTCCTGCGCCGACTTCAGCGTACTCTCCAGCAGTTTCGCATCCAGCGGGCAGATGATAAACGCCCTCGCGCCATCCGTGCGGGCGCGTTCAATCTGCGTAATCTGAAGGTACGGGTCGGCCTGACTGTCGTACACCCGCAAATCGAAGTTGTTGGAGCGTGCCAGATCAGTCACCTGCCGCGCAAGACCGGCGTGAAATTCCGAGTCCTGCGTGCAGGCGAAATAGGCGATGAAGCCACCCTCCCCTAAACGGGCGTGCGCCGCCGCGATCAGCACCGCGTCCGGCACATAATGGGTCGAGGAGTCACGCTCCCCCAATCGAACAACCGCCGCAGGCAACGGCGTGGGCGTCCAACTGACGGCGGTTTGCGTCCCGGCGATGATGGCGGCTTCCGAGGCGACGATTTGCGCTTCGGTCGTCAGCGTTGCCAGCACATTGCTGGCGCTCACCCCCTGCGCCAGCGCAATCACCGCCATCACCACCGCCAGCAGCACCAGCACCCCCGCGCCAAACCAGACCAACCCACCGGGAGCGCGCTGAAGAACGGATTTGTTCTGCGAGGAGGTCACGCCCGACAAGAAAGAGATGGCAGGGGAAAGTTTGATTTGATCCGAACTGACCGGCTGACCGAGCGCCTCATTCAAAGCGCGGGACATTTCCTCCGCACTGAAGTAACGCTCCTCGCGGTTCTTCTGGAGCGCCCGCAGCACAACCTGTTCCACCGCAGGCGTCAGGTTCGGGTTGAATTCGCTAGGGGGAGTGGGTGGTTTTTCGAGGTGCTGGTAAATAATGGATACCAGATCGTTCGATACCATTTCAAACGGCAACCGCCCCGCCACCATGCTATACAGAATCACGCCCATACTATAGATGTCGGAACGCTGGTCAAGCGTTTCGCCGCGCAGTTGTTCGGGCGACATATAAGCCGGCGTGCCGACAATCGTGCCGCTGCGGGTAAGCTCACCGGAGCCTTCGGTGAGCTTCGCCAGACCGAAATCCGTCAAATAAGCGTTGCCCGTGTCATCCAGCATGATGTTGCTGGGCTTGAGGTCGCGGTGAATGATGCCTTTGCTATGAGCATACGAAAGCCCCTGCGCCACCTGCTTAAAGATGGAAGCAACGCGCTCTAGCGGCAGTTTTTCGCGGCGCATGAGTTCGCTCAACGAGCCGCCCTTCAGCCAGCGCATAGCGAGATAGGCCATCTCGGTATCAATGCCATAAGCGTAAATCGGCAGGATGTGAATGTGTTCGAGGTGAGCAATCATTTCGGCTTCACGGGCGAAACGGCGGCGGAAATCTTCCTGCTGCCCCTGCCCTTCATCCAACCGAATGACCTTCAGCGCAACATAGCGATTGATCGAAGGCTGAAAAGCACGATAGACAACCGCCATCGCGCCCTGCCCTAACCGTTCTTCAATCACAAAATCGTTAATCTGCTTGCCAATAAAGCTGTCAACCATATCCAATCCGAATCCTGTGCCAGCACAGGGAATGATGAAGCACACACATATTAGGATTTCGGAGTATAAGCCAAACGCCGATAAGATGCTACTACTTTTATTTACGTTTTAAGGCTTACCAATACGCCTAACGGTTGAGCGCCAAACGCAATTGTTCACCCAACGAATGCGTCGAAAGTCCGATGTTTTCGATCAGGTGTTGCTGCAAACGCGACAGGTCAGCGCCCGTCAGACTGTGTTCGGTCAGCACAATCACCGGAATGTCCACCGCCGATTCCATCTGCCGCAGCCGTTCGAGCATCTCGAAGCCACTCATGCCCGGTAGCAACACGTTCATCAGAATGAGCGAGGACGGGCTTTGTCCCAACCACGCCAACGCTTCCTCGGCAGATGCGGCCTGCGCGGCAGGGTAGCCCCCCTGTTCCAGCAGCGAAGCCAGCGTCAGCCGGTCGGACTCGTTCTCGTCCACAATCAAAATGGGCGCAGCGGGTTCGATGTGCGCCGCACCTTCAATCGCCGTGAACAGCACATCTGCCGAAATCGGCTTGGTCAGATAATCCGCCGCCCCAATGTAATAGCCCAGTAGTTTATGATCCACAATAGACAGAATCACGGCTGGAATGTCGGCGGTCTGAGGGTCACTTTTCAACTTCCGCAACACGTCCCACCCGCTGACATCCGGCATCATCATATCCAGAATGACGACTGAGGGGTGCAAAGCGCGAACCAGTTCCATGACCTGACTGGGGCTGGTGGTTCCCATCACCTGATACTGATCGTGGCTGAGATAATTCTGCACCAGTTGAAGCGCCGCCGGATCGTCGTCAATCACCATCACCAGCGGGCGATTCGGCACGACGAAAGACTCGGCCTGCTGCGCGGCAGCATCAATCACTTTCACCGGTAGCATGACGGTGAAGGCGCTCCCCTTGCCCACTTCACTCTCCACCCACAAATGCCCCTCGTGCATAATCACCAATCGCTGCGAAATCGCCAGCCCTAGACCGGTGCCTTCGTACTTCCGCATACTGGAGCCATCCACCTGCCGGAAAGCGTCGAAAATGATTTGCTGGTCTTCGGGGCGAATGCCAATGCCGGTATCCGTCACCGTCACCGCCACCCACTGACCATCCTCCACTTTCACATTCAGGGGTGGAACCCGACCGGACATTGCCACGCCCTGCTGCATCGTCGTGATCTGCGCTTCGATACTCACATAGCCGTTGGTCGTGAATTTCACCGCGTTATCGAGCAGGTTGGTGAACACCTGCCGCAGCCGTTGAGCGTCCACGCTCAAGGTCGGCAAGTCGGAAGGCATGCGCACCTGAATATCCAGCCCCTTCTTATCCGACTGCGGCGTGATGTCTGCAAGCGCGTCGTACAGAATGTCGCCTAGCGGTACGGCAGAATATTGCAGTTCCATCGTCGCGGCTTCGATGCGCGACAAGTCCAGCATATCGTTGATGAGTTCCAGCAAATGCTTGCCACCGGTATTGACGCGCACCAGCCGGTCTACCTGTTTGGCGTTCAGTTCCCCGTAGACTTGACTGAGCAGCAGTTCGCTATAGCCGATGATGGCGTTCAAAGGTGTCCGCAGTTCATGGCTCATGTTGGCGAGAAATTCGGATTTCAGCCGGTTGGAATCAATCGCCTGTTCATAAAGTTGAGCGTTGTTGATCGCCAGCGCAATCTGCGAAGCCACCGTCATCGCGGTTTCGTCCTCGTCGGCGGCAAAAGGTTCGCCGGGCTGGTTGCGATACAGCGCGAAAAAGCCTATCGGGGTATTGCGGGCGATCAGCGGAGCCAGCAAGCCGGCGTAAGGCAGTTCATCCGGCAGCACGCCGAATGCCGCTGGATCGGTTTCTTGCTCATCCACCGAAAGCGCATGTGTGCCGCGCAACATCCGCGCCAGAAACGACTGCGGGCCAAAGTTTACGGGCGTATCGGCCACCTCACTGTGGGGATAGGCCGCCGCCACCACCGCCGGATTCTCGCCATCGCCCAACAGCACAATCGCGCCGGATTGGGCAGCGAACAACTCGCACAACTGCTGCACCGCCGTACTCACAATCATTTGCCGGTTGAGCGAAGTCCCCAGTGCGCCGGACAACCGGTTGAGCAGCGCCAAGCGGCGAGCGCGTTGATCGAGCGCCTTCAGCGCAGACTGCGATTCGGCCAGCAGGCGGGCATTTTCAACCGCAATCGCGGCCTGTCGCGCCAGCGCGAAACCGGTGTTGGTATCGGCTTCGTCGTAAAAATCAGGGCGAGATTTCTCAACCGTCATTACACCGATCACGCGCTCCTGCACCGGCATGGGAAAGGCGATCCACGACCGGGTATCCGGCGCGGCAGCGGCGGCATACGCATCCCACCCGTCGAGAGCCAGCACATCGGGCAAGCGTACCGGTTGCTGCGAGGAAATGACCTGCCCCAGCATATCGGTTTCAGTGACCTGCGTCATATGGCCCAACGCGGCACGGTTTCGCCCCAGACTGGCAGCCACATACAAACGATTGGGCGTTTCAGCGGCGGGGATGAGGATGGTAGCGCGGTCAAATTCCAGCAAGCGTTCCAGTTGTTCCAGAACGCGCTCCAGCACTTCCGAGTCGTCCATCGTGGAAGCCACCACGCGGCTGACATCCACCAGCGTGCTAACCACGCGGCGACGATCCACATCGGCTTGCTGCAAGCGCAGCGCCGACAACGCCTGCCCCAGTTGCACCGCAACAAGGATTAGCAGCGCCAGCTGCGGCTCGGCATAATGATCGGGCAGTTCGCTGCCCAGCGTAATCAGGCCGATCACCTCGTTTAGGCGGTTCCGCAGGGGAACCCCCAGCCACGAGACGTTTTGCGCTTCCATCGTAGCCAGATCAACGCCGAGCGCCGCCAGCCGTTCGGTTTCTTCCATCAGGTTGTGGAAATGCAGCGGTACGGCGTTCGTCACCAGCGCCCGATCCAGCCCTTCCAGCGGCAGCGTATCGGCTTGTTGGGCGATCCCGTATTCGGAAATAACCGGACAGTCAATCATCATACGCGCCGAATCGCACAGCCCCACCCGCAGGAAACTGGCATCGAACAGCAAATTCAAATGCTCATGCACGGTATCCCACAGCGCATCTTCCGTAGAAGACTGCATCAAACCCCGGTTGAACTCATTGATGGACACCAGCAGCGTATCCCAACCGGAACTCGATTCGAGATAGCTCAGACGGGCGGCGACCAGTTGCGCCAGAATCGCAATGCTCTCGGCTGGTTCGGTTTGCCCCTGCAACCACAACAGGCCGCCCACGCTGCGCGTCCCTCGCAGGGGGATAAGCAAGGCTGCCCCCTCGCCTTGTAGCCCTTCCAGCGGCGCATCCGCTTGCAGGCGATAGGGCGCGTCCCAGCTCTGCCACACGAACCACGCTTCGGGGTCATGCAACCAGCGCCGCAGCGTGGCGGAAGGTTCAAAACCAGCTGACGTATACAAAGTAGCGGTCAATGACACGGGATGAATCGCCGCGAGAACCGCCGGGCCGGGAACAACAGTCAGTAAAGCAGCGGCAGCCGCCTGTACGCTATCGGCACAGTTGATCGCAGTAGCAGCAGAGAAAATCATCGCCGGAATTTCACTTTCCACCATAAAGCACTATTCTGTTCCTGATTATCGCACAATTTCATCTGGAAAGCGTGCAACCGCGCCGGTTTTGGAGTGCGGCGGGATGCGTTCGGAAGCGGACAACAAAACAGGAGAGCGCGTGTCGCTCTCCTGTTTCCAAAACTGCATTGTCCCATTCCTCTATCCGGTTGTCCGGCAACCGAGGAACGGGTTTTCAAAAAGGTTTAGCCGTCGGCGCGGGTGATGCGGCCTTCGACTGCCGGGGCAATCGGGGCATTGGCGCGGATGTAATCCGCCAGCGCCACATCCAGCGGGCTACCCCCATCATACGGATTCACGGCGTTGTCCTTGAACATGGCATAGCCATCGCCACCACGACGCATGAAGTCGTTGGTCACGACGGTGTAGGTCGCTTCGGGGTCAATCGCGGCGTACTGACCATCTGCGCCCAACACTTCCACGCTCACGATACGCGAACCGGCGTCCTTGCTGCCGTCCCACGTAAAGCGCACGCCCGAAACCTGCGGGAAGCGGCCTGCGCCGTTTTCCACCTGCGACACGCCATTTTCCAGCGCGGCCACCACATCGGCACCCTTCAGATCCATCGTGGCGACAAGGTTGCCGAAAGGCAGCACCGACAGCACATCACCGAGAGTGACGGTGTACGGTTCAGCCAGCGTCAGATCAGCGGGAATGTCCGCGCCCACCGGCACGCTGGAGCGAATGCCGCCGCCGTTGGTGATGGCAATCTGAGCGCCGCTATAGGCACGCATCGCGTCGGTAATCAGATTACCGAGGTTGCATTCTTCAGCGCGGCACACCTTACGGTCGCCGACGAGGAACACCGACGATTCGCCCACCGGTTGCGCAGTCAGTTCAGTGATCGGGGCGCGCAGTTCGTCCACAATCGCCTGCATATCGGGATCGGGGGTGATGTAGCGCGACAGGAGAATGGTATCGCCCGAAGCACTGGTCACGACGCCATCTTTGTCCCACACCACATTCAAGCGGCCCATGTACTTCAGGCTGCTGCCGGCCTGCACGATGTAGACACGGTTGCCATCGGCATCCTTGACTGCCGTCGGGTACGCGCCTTCCGCGCCTGCGTAGGTGTTCGAGAGCAGGCTGTGGCTGTGACCGCCCGCGATGATGTCCACGCCCTTGAGCTGCGGCGCGAGCGCCTGATCGCCAAAGAAACCGAGGTGCGACAGGAGGATGATCTTGTTGACGCCTTCAGCGGTCAGCGCATCCACTGCGGCCTGAGTCGCGCCCAGCACATCGTCGCTGAACACCACATCCGCGCCGGGGGAGGAGAGAATGCCGGTGTCCGGCGGGGTGAGGCCGATGAAACCGATTTTCTGACCGGCCACTTCGACCACCGTATAGGGCTGAATCTTGTCAGCCAGATTCGCGCCGAAAGTGATGTTGGCGGAAATCAACGGGAACTGAATCGCATCCGCAAACGCGACCAGCCCATCATCGCCATCATCAAACTCGTGGTTGCCGATGGTCATCACGCTGTAGCCCATCGCGTTCATGATGCGCGCCGCGTCTTGACCGCGCCACTGCTGATGGAACAGCGTGCCGGTGAAGCGGTCGCCCGCGTCAATCAGGATATTGTTCACGCCTTCAGCGCGAATCTGGTTGATGACGGCCATCTGACGGGCGGCGCCGCCATCCGTGCTGGCATCGTTCTTGGCATTGTTGGACGCATAGAAACCATGCACGTCATTGGTGTGCATGATCGTCAGGGCGAAGGTATCGTCCTGCGCTACCGCCACCGACAGGCTGAGCAGTAGCGTGAAAACTAGAATTCCGACGATCTTACGAAGCATCTTTTCCTCCAGAACAGTAAAGAATACAGTGTGCGGATTGTGTTCGATGATTGTTGTCAAACGCACATGTCTATTTTAAGAGTATGTTAAACAAAAGCCAAATGACATCTCGACCGATTGTGCAGAAGTGACGAAACCAGTTACCCCGCAAGCCCCTGCCCCGGACATTTGCACATCCGGGGCGGGAAACCTTCACAGCCGTTTATGAGGCGCTGGCGACAGGCACTTCGACGTGGAAGCCGTCCAGCAGCACGGTGAATTGATCGCGGAACAGGCTTTCAAAGTCGGCCTGTGGCGCTTCAAACCACAGCGCGTAAGGTACGCCGTCGTCCTTGACCATCGCGTACAGCCGTCCCATCACCGTTTGCCCGCGCACCTCGCGGGTATAGGTGACGACTGACCATGTGTTCAGTTCGGCGTAGTACACGTCGCGCTGAAGCACGGTGTAGGCCGAGAGCGACTCGACTTCTTGCGCGAGGAGGACATCCAGCACGCCTTCCGAATCCTTGTCCATCGGGTTCAGCACCGTGACCGAGGCGAACGTTGTGCTGTTGGTGCTGCCATCCGGCGTATATGTCCACCACAGCCCGTTCTCGGCACCGGGCATCCATGTTTCCGGCACTGGATAGCGCACGTTGTCGCCATAGGTGTCCTTCGCCCAAACGCCGGTATCAGCGTTCTTCATAGTCGCCACATCGAAGAAGAACAGGTAGTCGTTGAACAGCGCGTAGTTGCGGTTCATGTCCCCTTTGGTCAACGCTTCGGAGGAGAACACCAGCCCCAGATCAAGATCGCTGAGGTACACCGAGAACGCCTGCGAGACAAACTTACCCTTATCGTTGGTGTAGGTAAAGTTAAATTCGAGCGCATCGCGGTCGTCCACCGTGATCGGGCGGAAACCGTTCGAGGCATTCAACTCATACTTGTCCAGCACCGATTGGGCGATGGCCTGCAAATCGCCGCCAGATGTTTCATAGACGGGATACACGAACAGATACGCGCTGCTGTCCTCCGCGCTGGTTTGCAGGAAATCCGAATCGGGGAAGTAACTGACCGAGTACCAATCGGCGGGGCGCTGCATGACGAAGCCCCAATCGGAGTCCAGATAGCCGCGCAGGTCGGGCATGGCATCGTTGTTATCCACCATGACCGAAGCCGAGCCGAAGCCGGTGCTGCCGCCTGCGGCTTCGACTAGGAAGCCGAGCTGATATTCCCCGCTGGGGGCGGGTTCATAGCGCCACGAGATGCCGTCCTCCGGCCAGATAAACGTCGTTCCGGGGTTGAGTTCCACGCGGCCATCGGGCGTGACCTGCGAGCGATAGGTCTGGAACTCGCCGCCCGCATCCAAGCGAATGCTGGCAAGGGCGGAACTTTGCGCGTTCTTGCTCACCACATTCGCCGTTGTGCCGTCGTCATTGAACATGACCGCCACATCAATCCAGTTGGATTCGCCGGGGAAGCGATAGCGCCCCGCCAGCGTGTCCTGATTGTCGCTGCTGACCACCTGCTCGAAGTGGGTGGTTTGCCCGTCGGTGACGACAGGCAGCAGCGCGTCCCAGTTGAAATTGCTGTCGTCCACGCCGGGGTTCCACAGGTTGATGAAGTTCACCACGCCGTCTTCAACCACCTCGGTCACAATGGGCGAAGTCTGCATCCGCACCAACGTGCCATCGGCCTGCAACTGGTCTACCGTGAACGTGCCGCGTGTGATGTTGCGTCCGGTCACTTCCATCGAGACTTTGACCGGCACGTTGATGCTGATCTGGGATGGGAACACATTGGTCACACTTACAATCGGCACCAGACTGGGCGCGAGGGGTGGCGCACCCACGCCCGCGTTGGTCGCCGCCGCCGGGTTGAAAGCGCGTGTGCCGGGGCGAACCTCGCCAAAGTACGCCCGCAGGAGTTCGCTCCATGAGCGCACCGGATTCTGCTCAAAATAGCCCGTGTCGAAATCCGAAGCTCGCGCTGGGAAGTAAATGTTATAAAAAGTGGTGTTCGGCAGCAATTGGCTGCCCGCCGTGCTATAGATATTCACATCGCGCAGGGCGGAAAGCACATTGGTCGCCGCCTCGGAAAGCTGCGAGTCGCGGCCATCTTTCGCCAACCGGAACATGAAGTTCCCGACATCAATGTTGGTAGCGGGGCCGAACTCGTCTTCCGGCAGGAACGACGAATAGGTATAGGTATTGGCGCGCACCTGCCCGATGAGCGACGCATAAGCACGCGGGTTGGTCGCCACCACTTCCGCAAAAGCGTCCATCGCGTCGGTCACTTCACCGAAGTTACGCAGGTCGGTAGCAACCGCGCCCAGCACTGGCGAGGTATCCGGTGCCAATTCATCCATATCTTGCAGGTACTTATCAGCGATCATCTGCCCCAGTGTGCCAATATCAATATTCGGCTGCTGGTTGAGCGTGTTGGTCAGCAGTTCCATATCGAAGCTGGGGTTAAGCGTGATTTCTGGCGAACCGATGGCGAAGTCGAAGTAAGGCGAAATCGCCGCATAATGTTCGACGCCACTCATCAAGCAGGCATCGTTGATGAGCAGATCGAACTTCGGCACGCCGGTATTCTGGAGCGCCGAAGCGAACACCTGCTGAAGTTCGGGCAGATCGAGAATGCTGTCGCCGGTGGTGTCGTCGGTCACAGTGCCATACCACGCGCCGCCATGATCGTTCAGAATCACCGCGTAGTGTCTGGCGGGGAAAGTTTCCATGCCCCACACCAGAAAATCGAGCAGGTTCTTGCCGTAGCCTGTATCAATCTCGCCCAGATCACCCACCGCCTGTGTATCCAGCGTGGGCGGATAGGTATCGTTGAAATCGCGGGAACGATCCGCGCCCACTTCAAACAGGCGCGTATCCGTCCAGTTGCCGTTGGAACGGTCATACTCCCCCGAACGATCCAGCAACGTGAGGATGCGCACCGAAGTGGTGCTGCCGCCCGCACGTTCAAATTCGTCCACATCGTTAATCAGGCCGTCTTCGAGGTTGTTGTCGCCGCCCATGTAGGCCAGAATCGTCCAATCGGCCTTTGTCTGGGAAACGGTCAACGCGGGATAGCCGGCCACCATCGGGTTAGAAGCCAGCGTCGTGCTGCTGGAAACCAGCGCACCCCCGCCGCCCACTTTGTAATTCACTTCAAACGAACCGGACGTTTCGCCCTTGTCATAACCGTAGCGGCTGACAATCAGGCTGTAGTCGCCTGCCGCCGCGTTGGGAAATTCGATGAACGAATCGGTGGTGTTGGGGTCACGGTCATCGTTTTCCGCCACCACGTTCTCGCCAAAGAACAGACCGATATACAGATCAAGATCACCGCTGGTGGCGCGGGCGTCAATCGAAATCGTCTGCCCTTCACTCACGCCGGTAATGGGGATTTCAATATAGTACGAATTGTCGCTAATGCTTCCGGTAACGACCTCACCCACGCCCGTCGCATCGCTCACCGGAACCGTGTCGCCGCCAAGCGGAGAACCGCCAGCAGAGCCGCTTTCCAGTCCGAGTGTAAAGGGGCCGGCCTCGTAAGCGAATACACCGATCAAGTAATCGCCATTGGCGGGAAGGGTGTAGTCAATCTGCGAATTCACATCATCGCTGCTAATGTCGTCATTTTCAGCCAGCGTGTTTCCGGCAGAGTCGGCCAGCACCAGATAGGTATCCACCGAATCGCTCGACACGTTGATCGTGATGTGGTCGTTGGCATTGCCGCTGAACAGGTAGGTGACGGGCTTATCCATATTAAAAGCCTGCCCACTCACCTGATCGCCATAGTTGAGTGTGGTTCCGTCCGAAGTCGGTTGAGTCGCGCCGCCGCTACTGCTACCGCCATCTGCCAGCACCGACAGCACATACGCGCCGGGGTCATAGCCCAGTACCACCACAACGTACTGCCCATCGGCAGGCACATCAAAGTTGATGCGGGCGTTGGTGTTGTTGCCACTCACATCATCATTTTCAGCCAGCAAGTCCCCGTTAGAATCGGCCAAGCGCAGATACACATCCATCGCGTTGCTTTCGGCGCTAATCGTCACCGAATCACCGCGCTGGGCTTCAAAGTAGTACATCACGCCCGAATCGGGGTTATCAATGCGCCCCCGCACACTGTCGCCATACGCGATCAGGATGACATCCTGCGCCTGAACCATGACGGGTATAATCAAACATGATAGGACAAGAATACTCAAAACCAACGACAAGCGGCGCATAAAATCCTCCATGCTGGATCATTAAGTTTGCTTCATCCCCAACAGTTCTTTCGGGAGGGTATCCAAAAAACATTGCGGATAGATTACCAAACTGACTATATAGCAAAATCGGGTTTCAGAAAAACTGCTTCCCTTGCATCCCTTTGTGTATTTGGGGATTTTATGTGCTACAATCGGCTTTGTAGGTGCATTGGAATGCCTTTTAACCCGTGATGGCAGGAGTAATCTCTTGGCGAAGTCTCGCACAGAACAACTGGTTGAACGGTTGCGCGATTTACAAGCCAGTTCAGGCGATGTGGAAGCAGCAGCCATTGTGAGCGTGGACGGGCTGAGCATGGCATCGTCGCTCCCCAGCCATATCGAAGAAGACCGCGTGAGCGCGATGTCGGCAGCCATGCTGTCGCTGGGCGAGCGTATTTCGTCCGAACTGGGACGCGGTGCGCTGGAACAGGTTATGGTGAAGGGGCAAAGTGGATATGTAATCCTGACGGCCGTCGGTCAGGAAGCCGTATTAACCGTGCTGGCGCGTAAAGATGCAAAACTGGGTTTAATCTTCCTCGATGTGACCCGCGCCGTAGATGCTCTGTCGGGTTTGGTCTAACAGATGTGATCGGTTAAGGCTGTGGAGCCAAGCGGACTATACTATCCCAACCGCATTGTCCGTTACTTTTTCCTTGCGATGGAAGAAGTGATGGGACTAGGTGGTTTGAATACGGTGCTGTCTCTTGCCAAACTCACCCGTTTCCAGCAAGAGCGCCCGCCGGATAACCTTGACAAATCAATAGACTTTGTTGAGATGGCAGCCCTGAGCAACGCCCTCGAAGAAGTCTACGGGCCTCGCGGGGGGCGCGGCATGGCGATGCGAATTGGACGCGCCTGCTTCTCGATGGGCATCAAAAATTTCGGCGTGATGATGGCGATGCAAGACCCGACGTTCCGGGCGCTGCCGTTGAACGACCGCTGCATGTTAGGGCTGCTGGCGCTGGATTCGGTGTTCAACCGCTTCAGTGACCAGCGATCCAGCGTCAAAGAGGACGAAAACGCCTATTATTACTTCGTCGAAAATAGTCCAACCGCCTATGGTCGCCACACCGATAAGCCGGTATGTCATGCGCTGGCGGGCATCGTACAGGAATGTATGAGCTGGTCTTCCAACGGCTATGAGTTTTATGTGGTCGAAACGACCTGCCGCGCCTGTGGCAGCCCCAAATGTACGTTCCAGATCACTCGCAAGCCCATCGGGCAGGCACAAAATCCGCCCACCTAAACGGCTCAGGGGGAGCGCGTGAGCGATAAACCACGAATCCTGATTGTGGAAGACGATTTAGACTTGTCAGAAATGCTGACATCCTATTTTCGTGTTCAAAATTACGATGTGCTCACCGCTGCATGGGGCAAAGAAGCTATCGAGATGGGCAGCGAAGGGAACTTCGCGCTGGCGATGCTGGACATCCGCTTGCCGGATATTGATGGCTACGAAATCTGCCGCCAGTTCCGCCAGAATCGCAAAACGCAGGATATGCCCATCATCTTTCTGACCGAAAAACGCGACCGGGTGGACAAGCTGCAAGGGCTGGAAATGGGCGTGGTGGACTACATCACCAAGCCGTTTGATATTCAAGAACTCCGCCTGCGCGTCCGCAACGCGATTGAGCGTGCCACCCGCCAGAGTCCGGCTAACCCGGTTACAGACCTGCCCGAAGGCGAACTGATTGACGAAAAGCTAAAGGACGTGCTGCAAGGCACGCCCACATGGGCGGCGCTGCGCATTTCTGTGCAAGGCGTGGGCGAGTACCGCGACCGCTACGGCTTTGTGGAAGCCGACAATCTGCTGCGCGTGCTGACCATGCTCATCCGCAACGCTGCCCGCGAACATGGCGGCAGCGAAGACTTCATCGGCCATCTGGAAGCCGAAGATTTCCTGATGATTACGCACATCGAACGCGCAGCAGCCATCCGCGAACACCTCGAACTGCGCTTTAAGAATTCCGGTGAGTATTTTTATCCCCTCAAGGATCGGCAAAAGCTGACCGATGAAGGCCCGCTCAAGCTCAC
>CAIPFY010000128.1 GCA_903864435.1 uncultured Chloroflexota bacterium
GCATCATCTGGTATGCGCGTGGCAGTTGAGGAAGCGCGTGGCAGTATCAGGAGATCACCCACGACAATGAAGCGCGGATCGGTGAGGCAGTTGATCTGCATCAACTGTTCCAGCGTGATGCCCCGGTTGGCAGCCAACCCGGACAGTGTATCCCCCACCTGCACCCGGTAGCCATTCCAATTTGACGGCTGCATTGTGGCGCAGACGGTGGGGCTGATGGGAGTGGGGATCAGGGTTGCGGTGCGCGTTGGCAAAGGTGTTTGCGATGGCGCACGGGTTGGTCGGGGTGTGGCTGATGGAACGGCGGTTGGGGGTTGTGCCGTCATGGTGGCTGTTCCAACGGCTACGACGGGGCGCGTCTGGGTGGGCGCGGCGGTGATTGTCGCCGTCGCATCGGGTTCGTTCGTCACCGTCGGGGATGGTGTTGGCGTGAGCGTTGCGGTTTCGGTCGGGCGCGGCGTCGAACTGGACGGGATGAGCGTCGCCGAAGGTGTGGGCAGGGGGGGCTGATCGCCAGTTTCGATCAGGGTGATTTCGCTGGCTTTCAGTTCGCCGCCGGAGGTGGTGGCGGCGACTACGCGCACGACATCGCCGGGGGCGATTCCTGCCGCGCCTGCTGTTTGTTCCGCCACTTGCAGCGGTAGCTCATCCACCAACCATGTTGTGCCCGTGATGACGGTGACTGTGCCTTCAAAGGCTACATCTGCCACACGGTTCATGGCGAGAATTTGTTTGATCTCGTCCTGACGGCGCTCGTTGAAGCTGGCACGCAGCGCCGGATCGCCCGATAGGGAGAGCTGCACCCCTTCGGTGATCTGCTTCAGCCCGTACAGGGTGTCCCCCGGTAAGCTGCTTTGTGCGGCATTTCCAGCGCCGAAGGTGGCGACGAATACGATCACCAGCACGGCTGCCGCCAGATTCAGATACGGGCGGAAGGGGGTGGTGCGCTTTTGTGGAAGCGGTGCGCGGAGTGCTTCCTCTAAGCGCATCCGTCCCCGTGTTTTAGCCTGTTCGACCTCAAGGGACGGGGCGCTTAGGCGATCAATCAGGCGTCCGGTTTCCAGCAGCGGACGCAGCACCGCCGCGTGACGCGGGTAGAGGCGCATGCAATCCTCGACTGTTTGACCGGCGTTGATACGATCTACCGAGTCGTTGAAAGCGTTCAGGAAGTCTTGATTAGCCACGACCATACTCCTGCTGGACTTCGCCCAGCACTTGCCGCAGGGTGGCGGTGGCGCGGAATTGTAGGGATTTGATCGCAGCGATATTGCGACCCATGATGTCCGCCGTTTCTTGTAAGCTCAGGCTTTGACCGAACCGTAAGATAAGCACTTCCTGCTGGTCGGGAGCCAGCAGGCGCAGCGCGCGCCGCGCCCGTTCGACGCTCATGGTTTGGATGAACTGCACTTCAGGATCGGTATCGGTGGAAGCAGGAACCCATTCCTCCAGCGCTTCGGTACTGAAATGGCGTGTGCGCCCGTAGTGGTCATTCAACTGATTGCGTGCCACGCGGAACAGCCACCCGCGCAGGCTGTGCTGTGGGGCGTTGCGCCCGCGTAAAGATTCGACCAGTTTGACAAAAACCTCACTGGCAAGATCTTCGGCTTGATCGCGGTCATTCACGCGCAAGCGGATGAAATTGTAGATCGGGGCAAAGTAGCTTTCGTATATACGCATGAGCGCGTCTCGATCCCCTTGTCGGGCTAGAGCCAACAATCGGTCTTCGGCAGGTATATCGGGAAGGACAATGATTATCATCAGGTGGCGCCCATCATGGTAAGGGGATGCGGAATAATCTCCCAGATTAAATTATACCTGTCCCGATAGACTAGCCGCATGTTTGGATCGGCTTCCGCTTTTTGCTCAAACGCGCCATGATGGGTGTCGCTGACGACATAATTCGCAGCAAAAGCCGTCCGAATAATCTCCGAGGGATCGCTCACTTTGCCCTGCGTGATGGCTGTCCACTGATTCCACAGATCGGTATTCGCAATCTGTAGATAGGTGGGATCAAGACCGATTAGATAATGGTTATGGGTATTGTGAAAAAACAGGCGGGTGAAGTCGTCCCAGTCGGTTTGAAAGACCATTGTGCCAGCGGCGGTATTATCCTCTAACCATGCGGCTGCCCCGGCTAAATAGGCGACATCCGGCGCGTTGGCAATCATGTTCGTGGTTCCACGTAGGTTGAGAACTGTCCCGACGATGAGCAGCAGGGCGACAACCGGCAGTATAAAGCGGGGGACGGTCAGCGATTTGAACTGTGTGGGCAGAAAGGGCGCTAATTCGTGGGCGGAACGTGCCAGCGCGACAACCCCGAACAGTGCGGCAAATGCTGGAAAATACTCAATAAAGCGCCGCGATTCGAGGGTCATATACAGGGTGAGCAGGGCAACCAGCAGCAGGGTGTTTTCATGCCGATCACGCCGGCGACCCGTGATACCGGGCAAGATCAGCCCGATTGCCAGCGCGATCAAAGCCCCGCCGGAATTTTCGAGCAGGCCAGCGGTGGTGTAGGGATACCACTCATTACCCACACGGACACTGTTTTCGAGGTCAACTTTGGCGCCGAGGTGTTCGATGATGAACACGATATTGCGCGGGAAATAGGGATTGATGACCAGCCCTAGACCGATGCCGAGCGCGGCATACAGGAGGGGGCGCAGATCGAGGCGATGATCTGAGAGCCACACCGCTATCGTGTAGGCCGCTGCTACGCCGAGCATCAGCACAAACCCATTGTACAACCAAGTGAAGGCGAAAGCGATCACGATGAGCCAGCGGTGCCGCCCCGAAAACAGCACCAGCAGAGCGATCAGCAGAACGAGCAGCGCCATTCCCTGCGCCCGCACCATCAGCAAGCGGTACACAAACGGGCTGGAAACGGCGACCAGCGTGAGCGTCCACAGTGCGGCGGTAGATACGCGCATCTGCCGCAGCAGGAACCAGACCGCAGTGACTACGGCAGATGCCAGACTGACAGCGGCTAGTTTTGCGCCGTTCATGCCGCCCCAGTACGACCATGGGGCAACATAGAGATGAAACAGCAAATGATGATCCACAAACTGCTCCGGGCTGAGGATCGTTTGGGGCAGCCATTGAAAATCTACCGCTAATCTGCGCTGCTGGATGATTTCCGCTGCAATTCGAGCGTGGTAATAATCGTCGGTGCTGATGAAGCCATCTACTTGAAAGACGAGCAGCGCAAATACGCCGCTGAAGCCGATGAACAACGCAAGTCCAATAAGAAGGGTTCTAAGGCCATTCTGGGAACGCATACCCGTACCTGTTTCAGAAAAATGCGAATTGGATGGAGATACAGTATGGATAGGGACGGATTTCTAGTCCGTCCCGTTTTGTAGTTCGTTCGGCTCAACAATCCCCATTTGTGGATGAGGATTGTTGAACGAGGGCTAAAACACGCGCTTAGTTGCCGCCGCCCTTATCGTCGTTGCCGTTGTCATCGCCGTTGTCATTGCTGTGGTCATCGCCGTTGTCGTTGCTGTGGTCATCGCCGTTGTCATTGCTGTCGTCATCGCCGTTGTCGTTGCTGTGGTCGTCACCGTTGTCGTTACTGTGGTCGTCACCGTTGTCGTTGCTGTGGTCATCGCCGTTGTCATTGCTGCTGCCGGAGTTGTCCATCACGGGGGTTTGCGGGACGAACAGGGTTACGCCGACCACGATGAGGCGCGGGTCAGTGACGCAGTTTGCCAGCGCGAGTTCACTCATGCGGGCATCTGCGCCATTTGCGATGTCCGAGAAGGTATCGCCAGCCTGAATGGTGTAGGTCGTCCAACCCGCAGGTAGGGCAGGAACACAGTCCGCAGGCACAACAATCGCGTTGTCGTTGCTGTTGTCATCATTGCCATTATCGTCGGCGGTGTTGTCGTTGCTGTTGTCATCGCTGCCGGTATTGTTGCTGCCGGGGACAAAGGTTTCGATTTCACGAATGACAGTGACGCCATCTACGAGGCTGACATGGAGTTTGACGGTAGTACCCACAATGAGCGTCCCGTTGATTTCTGCACCAGTGAGGCTGATGACCGTTCCGCCGATCGTGACCGACGTGCCATCGAGGGCTTCGAGCGTGCCCACGATTTCAAACTCGCCGGCAGCGAAATCGGTACCGATGCTGTTGTCATTGCTGTTGTCGTCC
>CAIPFY010000129.1 GCA_903864435.1 uncultured Chloroflexota bacterium
CGCTGGAACTCTACCAACAAGTCATCATCACCCGCGATTTCCCTGAAGAAAATCTCTATCGGGGAGATGTGGCTGTGCTGATTGATTTCATCGAGCATCCTTCCGGGGGCGAACAGGGCGCAATTCTGGAAGTTTTCAATGTGCTAGGCGACTCGATTGATGTGGCTACCGTGCCAATTTCGGCGCTCGAACCGCTGCGGGCAGATTATCGTCCATCGGTGCGCCTGCAAAAAACGGGATAGGCATTTATGATCGTTGTGAGGGGGCAAATGCGCTTCGCCCCCTCACTGAGATACCCCTCACCCGCGGGCGGCGCTCATCCGGCAGTCGCGGAACACCGCCGCGCACCTTTGCTGTGGTTCGTATCGTTTGCCCCATGAACAAATAGTTCTATTGTGAACGCATCCGGGCGAGAATGCCATACCCCCGCCTGCGGATAGACTCGCACGCGGGGGAAGGTGGCGCTAGGGGGCGGTATGGATACGCAGGGCGAACGCGCCACGCGGCAGGGATGCTTCGGGCAGTGTGACGGTGAGCGAATCAGCATGATGGACAAACGACAGCGGCGCGGCGTGACCGAGGAGCGTCACGGCCTGCGGCGCGGGGATGGCGAGCTGTTCAATCGTGAGCGTGGACGAAGGCGGTGCATCCAGCACGATGGCATACAGCGCGTCCCCGTTACGGGTGTAGCGCACATCGAGGCCGTCGGCGGTCTTGCCGTCGGCGCGGGTATAGGGCGAGGTATCGAAAATCGCCTCTCCGCTCACCGCCAGCCAATCGCCCAGCCCGATCAGCCGTTCGCGCTGAAGGGTGGGGATTGTGCCATCGGCCTGCGGGCCCACGTTCAGCAGCAGATTGCCGTTTTTGCTCACCACATCCACCAGCAGGCGGATGAGCGCCGGAACCGAGAGGTAATCGGCCTCACCCTCGTTCAGGTTGCAGCCAAACGAGTGACCAATCCCCCGGCACATCTCCCATGGCTGCGCTTGTATGCCGGAGAAGGTGGTGTATTCGGGTGTGACATAATCGGCGTGATAGTCGCGTTCGCCAGTGGGGGCGCTGAACTCGCCCGGTGTGGGTTCGGGTTGCTGCTGCGACCAGCGATCATTGATGACCCCATCCGCAACCGCATTGTAGTAGTAGGCGAACAGGTCGGGCGAATGCCCCGCCGCCGGATAGCCGATGTCGTTCCACAGCACCGAGGGTGCATAGCGGTCAATCAGTTCGCGGAAATGGGCGTTCACATACTCCACAAACTCCGCCGTCTGCACAATCGTCCCCGTCACATCCGGCTGATCGAGGACGGGGCGCGCCTCGAACGTCCAATCCAGACCGCCCGAATAATACAGCCCCATCCGCATCCCGTGACGGCGCACCGCGTCCGTCAGTTCCCCCACCAGATCGCGGCGGGCGGCGAACCCTGCCGGACGCTTCGGGCTGGTGCGCTGCCCCGGCCAGAGCAGGAATCCTTCGTGATGCTTGCTGGTCAGCACCACATAACGCGCACCGACCCGGCTGAACAGCGTCGCCCACTCGTCCGGGTTCCACGCTTCGACAGCGCGGTTGAACAAGGGTGCGAAATCCTCATAAGCGAAGTTTGTGCCATAAGTGGCCTGATGGTAGCGGCGGGTGGGAGTGTCGCCCACGCGCAGCGAATTTTGATACCACTCGGCATAGGGGTTGTTGGCGAACATGGCTGGCCACCCCTTCTCCGCCACCTGCCGATCAATATCGTCGCCGGGGGGCGCCCATGCCGGCACGGAATACAG
>CAIPFY010000130.1 GCA_903864435.1 uncultured Chloroflexota bacterium
CCCAGAAACGGCGGGTTGCCCACGATCACATCCACTGGCGGCCACTCCGGTTCATACGGGCGGCCTTCGGCATCGTAGCGCAAAATCGCATCCGCGCAGATGATCCGATCCGGCTCATCCGCCGAGAGCTTGTCCTGCAAAATCGGGTGCGGCAGGGCGCGGGGGTGTGCCTGCTTGCGCGGGTTGACCGGATGCAGCATCCCTTCGTCCTCATAGCGCCACTGAAGATAGCCGATCCACACCACCACCTGCGCCAGTTTCGCGGCAAATTCGTCTTTCTCGATGCCGTACAACTGGCGCGGCGTGACCACATCGCGGAAGGGCAGCGCCAGCGGTTCAAAGAACTTGCGAACGCGGCCTTCGAGGTCTTTCAGCGCCCGCAGGCTGACGTAGAGAAAGTTGCCGCTGCCGCAGGCCGGGTCGAGTACGCGGGTGCTTTCCAACCGCGCCATGATCGCGGCGTGGAGTTCGGTCAGGCGTTTGTGCGCCGCCTGTGTGCTGCGCGGGGTCTGGGCGGTCAGGAAGGTTTGCAGCAGCGGTTCGGCCTCGGCGCGGAGCGTGTCCCATGCGCGGTACAGCGGCTCCATCAGCACCGGCTCGATCACAAGGCGAATGTCATCCTCGCCGGTGTAATGCGCTCCCAGTTGCGCCCGCTTGCTCTCGTCCAGCGCCCCCTCGAACAGCGTGCCGAAGATCGAAGGGTTGACGAAGCGCCAATCGGCCTCGCTCACCGCCCCCAGCAGATCGAGCGCCCCGATGATCTCCGTCAAATCCAGCACTTCGTAGCCGTCATTCGCCCCCGGCGCGGACTCATCGAACAGGCCACCGTTGAAATACGGGACGAACTGCATGATATAGGTGGGGTGTTCGCCATTCATGGCCTCGAACAGCGTCCGCAACTGCGGCACAAATTCGTGCGGGGCTTCGCGTGCGCCGTGTACCAGAAAACGGAACACGGGCTGATTGAACGGGCGCGGCATAATGTCCACATCTTCGGCGAACAGCGCGAACACCAGCTTGGTCAGGAAGCGGGCGATCTGCATGGGCGACCATGCCGGCTGTCCGTCCCCGCGCTGGTGCTGGCGCATCAGGTCGGCCAGATGCGCGAATTGATAGGCCAGTTTCAGCGTGAGTTGTTCGCGCCGTTCCAGTTCGGTCTGGCGCAGATCGAGGAAGGCTTGCGGGTTTTCCAGCAGCCATGTGATGTAGCGGCGGGTTTTGGGGTCGAGCAAATCCTCGTTCTTAAAGACGAACGGTTGCCCGCTGGTGTTCGTCCACTGGGGGTAAATGCGGTATTCGAGGAAGTCGCACACCACCAGCAGCGGCGGGTTGCCCAGACCGCCTTTGTAGGCCAGCAGTTGCGCATAGGCCGCGTCCAGATCGCGGTGCTTGCCTTTGTATTCCCATGCGAAATGCCCTTTGTACCACACATCGGCGCGCCCCTGCCCGCCGGTGGCCTTGCCCACCTGCTCCTCGAAGGTGAAGAACTTGCCTTCGGGGTCAAGCTGTGTGGGGGTTTTGAAGCCCACCAGTTCGCACAACTCGTTGAAATGGCTCTGCGCGGCCTGCTGCTCACGAAGCGCACTCTGCGCCCAGCGGGTGACAAAATCGTTGGGGATAATCATCAATTTGCTTCCGGCAAGAATATCTGTTCGATATACAGGTTATTGTAGCGCAAAATCGGCAGAGTCCCCACCCAAAAACCTACCCCATACATGGGGTGGGGGATAGGGGATTCCCACTCTTGTTCCCCCTCGCCTGTTACTACGGCTGAGGGGGCTAGGGGGTGAGGTTCTTGATGTCGTATCCCTTCCGTTGGTTGCTGATCGCGTCAGGGGCGGCTAGAATGAGCCGTGACCGTTGGGAGGCGAACCCCGCCCCCCTGTGTCTGTGGATGGTAGGATGACTTCTCGCGCCCGCAGTACAGAGTCGCCCTTGAACCGCTGGCTGCGCCGGCTGGATCATAACCGCCGCACCCTGTTCGCCCCCGGTGACGGGCTGGCGCTGCTGGTGGCTGCCGGACTGCTGCTCATGCCCATCCTCGCGCTGGCACAGGCCGACTGGCCTGCGGATTTGCGGACGCTGATTCCCGCCATGCTGCTCGGTCTGGTCTTCGGCTTCCTGCTGGCACGCAGCCACTACAACGAATTGTTCGCGCTCATCTTGAGCGTGGTCTACGGCACAGCCTTCGTCGGCCTGATCGCCGCTATCAACGAACCCGGCAACCTGATGGATGGCGTAGGCAGTGTGCTGATACGCTCCGCCCGCTGGCTGGTGGATGCCTTCACCGGCGGGATCAATCAGGACGAGATGGTATTCACGCTGCTGGTGAGTGCCCTGTTCTGGTTTCTGGCCTACAACACCGCATGGCATTTGTTCCGCGTGGATCGCGTGTGGCGCGTCATCCTACCGCCGGGGTTAATCCTCGTCGTCAACACCATCTACTACACCGGACAGGCCAATCTCGACCCGTATTTGCTGGCCTTCGTGTTCCTGTCGCTGCTGCTGATCGTGCGCTCCACGCTGGATGCGCGGGCGTGGGATTGGTACGTGAATGGCATCCGTATGCCGAAGGGGCTGCGCGGGCAATTCTTCCGCGTGGGGGCAGTCTTGGCGGCGGTGGCGCTGCTGATCGGCATCATCCCCCCCGCCAACGATCTGCAAGACCGCCTGAACCGTTTTCAGGAGTTCATGCAAAGCGATCCGCTGTCGCAGTTGACCGAACTATATAATCGCCTGTTCGCCTCGGTGGACACACAGGGGCCGACCACCGCCGATTACTACGGCGGCGATTCGCTCCAGCTGGGCGGCTCAATCCGGTTGGGCGAACAGGTGGTTTTTTGGGTGGATGCGCCGCAGGGACGCCATTACTACTGGCGTTCGCGGGTGTTCGATGTCTACTCGAACGGGCGCTGGTCGCCGGGGGCGGACGTGCGCCTGACGGTGGAACAAGCGCCGTTCATCGTCAAAACAGACCCCAACGACATGAACGCCCGCCAGCCAGTGCAGCAGCGGTTCACCATCGGGCTGAACGCCTCGCGCCTGATCTATGCCGCGCCGCAACCGCTGCAAGTGGATTTGCCCGCCCGTGCGGATTTACAGTACACCGCTGACCATGAGGTGATGAACATCTCGGTCATTCGTCCGGTCAAAGTGCTGAATCGCGGCGAAAGCTACACCGTCACCAGCCTGCTGACCGATGCGACAGCGGCACAACTCCGCGCTGTGCCGGCCACCTATTCGGATTGGGTCACGCAGCTATATTTGCAGGTTCCCCCTTCAATCACCGACCGGACGCGCCTGCTGGCACAGCAAATTGTGGATGCCGCCAGCGCCACCACCCCGTATGATCGTGCGAAGGCCATCGAAACGTGGCTGCGCGCCAACATTCTGTACAGCGAAACCATCCCGCAGCCGCCGCTTGACCGCGATCCGGTGGAATGGGTGCTGTTCGATCTGAAGCAGGGCTACTGCAACTATTACGCTTCCGCGATGGTGATGATGCTGCGCAGTTTGGGCATTCCGGCGCGGGCGGCGGCAGGGTTCGCGCAGGGCAATTATGACGACGCGCAGCAAGCCTTTACGGTGCTGGAGCGTGACGCGCATACATGGGTCGAGGTGTATTTCCCCGGCTATGGCTGGATCGAGTTCGAGCCGACTTCGGCGCAAGCCCCGCTGGTGCGCTCCGATGATGCGCCGCTGCCGCCCGTCCCCAGCGCGACACCGGCCTTCACCGCCACGCCTACACCCACCCGCACCCCCACGCCCTCGCCCACGCCGGACTTGACCACGCCATTGCCGCAGGTCGCGCCGCAGTTGCCTTCGCTCACGCCCACGCCGAGTCCGTCGCCGACCGCCACGCCAGTGATTGTGCCAACGCAGCCCCCGCCGCTGACGCCACGCACCCCGCCCGGCCTGCTCGATCTGGTACTGCGGGCGCTAGGGGTGGCGCTGCTGGTGCTGCTGGTGATCGCCATTCTGGTAGCGATAGGCTTCTACCTGTACTGGTGGTGGGAATGGCGGGGCTTGCGCCACCTCACGCCCATCACCCGCGCTTATGCCCGTCTGGAACGCTACCTCGACTTGATCGGGGTGCATCTGACGCCGCAACAAACGACGGAAGAACGCCGCCGCCAGATTGTGAACGTGCTGCCCAAAGCCGAACCGCCCGTCAGCACGATTACGCGCATGTACACTGCCGAACGCTACGGCCCCGGAATCTCGTCGCCAGAACAAGCCGCTGTGCAGGCGGATGTCGCCGGAGAAGCGTGGTCAGAAACGCGCTGGGTCATCGTGCGGCGCTGGTTGCGGCGCTTCGCCTTCTGGCGGCGCGGACAATGATGCAAACGATGCGGCTCATGCGCGGGTTCGCTGGCCTATTCCTCCTACTGACCACCCTGTTGATCGTCCCGCAACCGGCAGCAGCGCAGACCTGTCCGCCTGCGGGTTATACCGCGCAACTGGCAACTGGCGCATGGGGCGCGGTGATCTCCGGCGATGGGCATAACCTGCGCGACTCTGCCGGACTCACGGGGCGACGCGCTGCACGAATCGCGCCGGATGAGGTGTTCCGCGTGCTGGACGGCCCCCGCTGTGCCGATGGGTATGTGTGGTGGCAGGTGGAGTATGCCGGAATGATTGGCTGGACGGCGGAAGGCCAACCGGAAACCGGCACGACGTGGTTGACGACGCTGACGGATTCGTCCGTCGCCCCGCCCGCCGAAACGCTGCCGGGGTGCGCCCGCCCGCCAGAGGATTACACGCGGGTGCAGATCGGCTATGCCACGCTCAACCGGCGCACGCTGGCGATGCTGGACACGGCGGCGGCGACCTATCGGGCGGCGGGTGGCACGCTGCGCCTGCGCGACCAGATCATGCAGGGCGGCTACAATCCGGGCGGGGTATCTGCCAGCTTCGGCACACATGACGGCGGCGGCGCGATTGACCTGTCGGTGCGGGAGCCGCAAACGCAAACCGTGCTGGCGGCAGAGATTCCGCCCCTGCTGCGGTCGCTGCGCGAGGCGGGATTCGCGGCGTGGCTGCGCGAACCGGACGAACTGTACGCGGGGTCGCCCGTGCATATTCATGCCATCGCCGTCGGGGATGCCGAACTGTCGCAGGCGGCACGCGATCAAATTGACGGCGCGTTCGGCTACCTGCGCGGCTATAACGGCTTGCCGCAGGACGACGGACTGCCGCTGGCGGATGCGTGGGGCGAACCGGTGATTTGCGCGTGGATGACGGCGGCGGGCTTCACCGACCTGCGCCGGGAATAAGAAACGCCCGCGCAAGGGCGGGCGTTTGGCTTACTTCTTCTGACCTTCTTCGTCGTCCCCTTTACCACCGGCCACCTGATCCAGTTGATCGTCGCTCAGGGGTTGCGGCTTGGGATCGTCCTTTGGCTTCTGATCTTTTTTGTCTGGCATATTCGTATCCTTTCCCGTATTCAGCGTCACGATGGGATGCGCTATCCATCCTCATTATATACGAATTTCATGGTGCGCGGGTCGCTTCCGGCGTGGCTTCTGGTGTCGCTTCCGGCGTGGCTTCCGGTGTCGCTTCGGCAGGCGGCGTGCGGGTGAGAGTCAGCGTATAGTCGCCGGAAGTGCCGCGTATGCTGGTGACTTGTATCAGATAGTCGCCATCCCGTTCCAGCAACAAATCGTTCAAAACCGAGTTGGTCAGGCCATCTTCCAGATCGTCATTCTCGCCCAACAGTGTGCCGTCCGGGTTATAGACGCGCAGGAACGTGTCCATTAAGCCCTGCGTGAGTTGTTCCTGCCATTTCACATCGTTGCCGGGTTGTGCCGCTTCGAGCAGAACCGTCAGGTGTTCGCCCGCTTTGCCGCTAAACGTCCAGAAATCCACCCGATCGCCGGCCAGTGTGCCGCCGTTCGCGCCGGTTTGCGCGGCGGGAATGGGGGCGATGGGCAGGGCATCCTGCGCGGCCTGCGTGCTGCTCACAGTGGGCAGCGCCACCGGGGGCGACAGCGTGGGATCGCTGCGCTGGTAAGGCAGCAGCGGCGGGGCGCTCCCATCCGGGGCGCACATCTGCGAAACGCGGTACAGGGTGCGCTCCTGACAGTTCAGGTCAATGATGTAACGGTTGTGGTAGCTCCACTGAATGAGTTCGTCGCGGTTGGTCACTTGCCAGATGCGAGCCGTATGATCGGCGGAGGCCGACACGATTTCACGCCCGTCCGGGCTGAAATTGGCGTCCCAAACGGCGTTGGTATGCCCGTTGTAGCGCAGGATTTCCTCGCCGCTGGCAATGTCCCACAGGCGAATGGTGTTATCCAGCGAGGACGACAGCGCCAACCGTCCATCCGGGCTGAAGGCCACGCTGAACACATCGTCGGTATGCCCGTTAAATTGCTGCAAAATGCTGCCGGAAGCCACATCCCACAGGATCATGGTTTTGTCCTGCGATCCGGTGAGGGCGGTCTTGCCATCGGGACTGAAGGCCACATCGTAGACTGGCCCGGAATGCCCGTCCAGCGTGCGGATAATCGCACCGCTAAGAGTATCCCAGACGATCACGCGGTCATTGCGACTGCTCACCGAGATGGCGGTCTGCCCGTCCGGGCTGATGACGACGTTATACACATCGCTGGCATGAGCAGGCATCCGGCGGATTACGCGCCCGCTGGCGATGTCCCACTGAATCACGGTTTCGTCATACGAGGCCGAGAACACCGTGCGCCCATCGGGGCTAAAGGCGATTCCACCGACGGCTTCTGAATGCCCGGTGAAGCGGCGCACTTCGCGCAGCATCGGGCGGGTTTCGAGGTTCAGCAGAATCAGGGTTCCATCGGCATAACCGACCATCGCCTGCTTGCCATCCAAACTGATCGCCAGCGCCTGCGCCGAACTGATGTAACTGCTGTAGCGGGCTTGTTCACGCCCCGAACCCGCAGCCCACAGGACGACTTGGTGATCGGCAGAGGCGGTGAGGATGCTGGAACCGTCCGGGCTGAAGGCTGCCGAGTACACCACGCCTGTGTAGCCGCCAAACCGCTGCACCTGCGCGCCGTTTTCCAAATCCCACAGGCGCAGCGTGCCATCGGTGGAACCGGAAAGCAGTTGCGAACCACCGGCTCGCAGCGCCACCGCGTAGACGGTGCTGGTGTGTCCGGCAAAAGCGCGATCGCGTTCGCCCGTGTCAATCGTCCACTGGTAGATGTTGCCATCCAGACTGCCCGAATAGGCGGTGTTCCCATCCGGGCTGATGGCGATACTCAGGACGCCGTTAGTGTGTCCGGTGAAAGTGCGAATCGGGGCGCTGGAACGCACCGACCACAAAATGAGTGTGTAGTCTTCCGAGGCGGACATGAACGCTTGCCCGTCGGGGCGAAACGCCAGCCCGCGCACTTGATCGTCATGACCGGAGAAATCGTTGCGGATGAGTTCACCGCTGCGAACGTTCCACAGGGCGATGCTGCCATTCTCGAAACCGGCCACCGCCAGCACCCCATCCGGGCTGAGTGCCACGCTCAACGCATCGTTGTCGCTGGCGGGGGTCAGGTCGCGGTGACTGCCGTCGCTCAATTCCCACACCCGCACTTTGCCACCCTGATAGCCCACCAGTAGCCGGTTCCCGCTGCGGCTGAACGTCAGCGCCAACGGTTTCTCGTCGGCGGCCAGCAGAGTTTGAGCGCCGGTGGTCAGGTCAAGCAGCACCAGCGTGTCGTCGTCCAGCACCAGCGCGGCCTGTTTGCCATCGGTGGGATTAAAGGCGATGCTACGGGCAATATCCGGCATCGGCCAGCGGTTGACTTCGCTGCCGTCATCCAGATTGAGTAGCACCAGATCATCACTGTCCGCCACCGCCAACGCCTGTGTGCCGTCCGAGCTGACCGCCAGATGGGAAAGGCGGTTGGTGCTGAAACTCGACCACTGGCGGCGGGTGCCGGGGGTATAGGCCGCCTGCGCCAGAATGCTCCCCGCGAGAGGCGGCGCTTGCTGCCAGCGGTTAGACTCTAAGGCCAGCGCCAGCGCGAGATCGGTGTTGTTGTCCAGATACAGAAGGCGCTGCGCGTTGGCAGCCAGCGCCAGACTGCGGGCGCGCCCCTCGTTCAGCAGGGCTTCTTCGCGGGCGGCGCGGGCTTCTTCGGCGTTGCGGTTGGCGATAATGCTCTGAATGAAGGCGATAATGCCGAGGCCGATGATGAGCGTGGTCACGCCCATAATCACCAGATTCAGCCGCCGCCGCCGGATCGCCACCTTCCGCGACGAGAGGATGTACTCCCGCTGAAGCGGCGTAGCGTTCGGCTGGGTGATCTGGCTTTGATGCAACCACGCTTCGGCTTCTTTCAGGTCTTTGCCGTGCAGCAGCAGGCTGTCCTCGTGGTTTTTGTCCTCCCACTCGGCAGCACGCACCGTGTAACGGGTGTGGGCGCGTACAAAGTCCAGATCGGTATCAATCGCGTTCAGGATGGCGACGAAGGCGCGTTCGTAATCATCCACTTCACGCGATTTCACCCAGTTGTGCGCCGACAGGGACGGGTGCATCTGCTTCATATCATCGGGATCGGTCACTTCCTGCCGCAAAATAGGAATCAGGCGCTTGTTGTTGACCAGCGCATGTTCCAGTTCAAGGCGGCAAGGGCCGGAACGCACCGAGGCCGGGGAGATGATAAATAGCAGGGCGTTCGCGCCTTCGATGCCCCGATAGGCTTCATCCAGCCAATCGGCAGTCAGCGGAATGTCTTCCCAGTCCACCCATGCGTCACGATCATGTTTCAGCAGATCATTGTAAATCTGCCGGACAAACTCACTGTCCTCACGCGCATAGGACATGAATACATCGGTCATTACAAAATCCGTTTCGCAGATTTCGCTTAAATAAGACTGTTATACACTGAAAACCAACTCTACACCAATTTCGTAAGATAACGGGCAGTCCATCCTGAATGACGCGCCCTGCCGGACTGCGTTATACTCCACGCTGCGAATGGAGTTTATTTCTTGGAGATGCTGTCATGACACTGGTTTATATGGCGGGGCCGCTGTTCAACCGGCACGAACGCGCATACATGGAAACGATTACCGCGCTGGTGGAAGCCGCCGGCTACAAGACCTTCCTGCCGCACCGCGACGCGGGCGTGCTAACCGACTTCCGCGAGGAGATGCGCACGCACATCTTCCGCACCGATATGGTATCGCTCACCACCTGTCAGGCGTGTGTGGCGATGCTGAACGGCACCGACCACGACTCCGGCACCTCCGCCGAGATTGGCTACCTGAACGCCAAAGGCATTCCGGTCATCGGCGTGCGTGATGACATTCGCTGGATGAACAATTTCATCTGGGGCATGTGCGACGAAGGCCGCCGTCTGGTGCGCACGCCCGAAGAAGCCGTCGAAATCCTCGTCAAGCTGGTCGCGCCCTGATGAGCGCCGTTCCTTGCCAGTATATTCACCACGCCGCCGAAAACATTCACGAGTTCGTGTTTTACGAACCCGGCCCGGCGGCGGTGGATGTGTACCTGAACACTCTGCGCGATCTGTTTACGGCGTGGCTGGCGCAACCGGAGCGTCCGCTGCTGCGGATTCTGTACGATGTCACCCGTTCGGGGATGTTCGATATGGATTACGCAATTGTGCATTTCGGGCGGCTGAAGGCAGAGTTTACCGAGTCACCCACGCCGCGCCTCGCGTATCTGTTCGCGGAGATTGCCGCCGCGCCGGATTTCATCGCCAAAGGGTCTGACCCGACGGTGGGACGGCGGGTGTTCGCGGCAGAACAGCGAGCGGAGGCCGTGCGCTGGCTGAACGCCCCGTAAACGCTCGCCTGCCGCCCCTTGCGCCGCCATCCGGTGTATGATGGATGGCGGGTGAATGCGCCGCTTTCCTGTCGGCTGTCGTAAAGAAGCCGTGTTTGCCCTGCCTGTATCACAACGTCCCCCTTTCTTGAAGGAAAAGCGACCTATGACTCTGCAAGCAAGCCGTTTTGAACACACTGTCACGCACAAGGTTGGCCTGAGCTACTCGTTGTACCAGCCCGCGCCCGACCCCGCTGTGGAACGCTGGCCGCTGGTCATCTTCCTGCATGGCTTCGGTGAGCGCGGCACAGATTTGTCGCTCCTCGACATACACGGCCCGACCAAACTGATTCGCGCCGGACAAACCTTCCCCTTCATCCTGATCGCCCCCCAATGCCCGATCCCGTCGTGGTGGCCGCTAGAAACCGAATCGCTGCGGGCGCTGGTAGATCATGCCCTGAACACCTATCCGGTTGACCCGGATCGCGTCTATCTGACCGGCCTGAGCATGGGCGGCTACGGCACATGGCATCTCGCCATTCAGCACCCGCACCTGTTCGCCGCCATTGCGCCCATCTGCGGCGGCGGCATTCCGGCGCTGGGGGATCGGCTGGCGCACCTGCCCATCTGGGTATTTCACGGGGCGAAAGATGACATCGTGCCGCTTTCCGAATCCGAGCGCATGGTGAACGGCATCCGCAATCACGGCGGCGAACCGCGTCTGACCGTCTACCCGGAAGCCGACCACGACGCATGGACAATCACCTACGAAAACCCGGAGTTCTGGGCATGGCTTCTCGAACACCGCCGCCCTGCACGCTAACCGACCTTGCCGCGCTGCCTGCGGCGCAGGAGGCCGCCGCCGCGCTGCTGGTGGAAGGCTTCCGCGATCACTGGCCGGACGCATGGCCTGATCTGGACTCGGCACGGCAGGAAGTGGCGGGGATGCTTGCTGCCGAACGACTCGCCCGCGCTGCACTTGCGCCGGATGGCACGCTGCTCGGCTGGATTGGCGGCATCCCCGAATATGACGGGCTGGTGTGGGAACTGCACCCGCTGGTCGTCCGTGCGGATGGGCGCGGGCAGGGCGTGGGGCGGGCGCTGGTGGCCGATCTCGAAACGCTGTGCGCGGCGCGGGGCGGCCTGACGCTCATGCTCGGCACCGACGACGAGGACGGCATGACCACGCTGGCCGGCGCTGACCTGTACCCCGATGTGCTAGGGGCGCTGGCAGCGATTCAGGATCGCAAAGGCCATCCGTTCGGCTTTTACCGGCGCTGCGGTTTCAGTTTGATCGGCGTGATTCCAGATGCCAACGGGCGCGGCAAACCGGATATTTTGATGGGCAAACGCATCGGGAAATAACGTGTCATGAACCCGCAACCTCATCACCAGCAAGTTAAGCCTGAAAGAATCCCCACCCCGCCCCCTGTATGGGACGGGGAAACAGGGGAGGGGACTCTGCACCGGTTGGCAAGGGCATTATGAACCCGCAACCGCGCATCTCCCGCCGCGAATGGCGCACTGTCCTGCTGTACGGGCTGCTGCTGGTGGGCATCACCACGCTGCCTTATGTGCTGGCGGGCATACGCGCACAAGACGGTTGGACGTTCAGCGGATTCCTGATCGGCGCGGACGACGGTTTTTCGTATCTGGCGAAAATGCGGTTGGGCGCACGCGGCCTGTGGGATTTCTACCTGTTCTATACCCCCGAACAGGGGACGGCCTACCCGCTGCTGTTCCTGCCCTATATCGCCCCCGGTTGGCTGGTCGGGCGCTTCCTGTCTACCGCTGACCCCGCCCTACCCGCTGTGCTGGCGCTGGTCTTTCACGCCCTGCGCGTCCTGTTCGATCTGCTGTTGATCGCTGTGCTGTACCGCTTTTTCGCCGCGTTTGTGCGTTCGCCGCGTGTGCGCGGGCTGGCGCTGGTATGGGCAACGCTCAGCGGCGGATTCGGCTGGCTGCTTTCGCCCATGGGATTCGGAGACTGGCTCGGCTCACTCCCGCCGGAACTGTTTATCCCCGAAGGCTTCACCTTCCTCATCCTGTACAGTCTGCCGCATCTGGCGCTGGCACGCGCCGCCCTGCTGGTCGGCCTGCTGCTGGTGGGGAACGATTCGGCAGCGGGGCGGCTGCGGCGGATGGTGCTGGCCGGGGCATGCTGGGGGCTGGTCGGGCTGGCAGTCCCGTTCTACCTGACAGTGACTTACGCGGTGCTGGCCGCATGGGGCGCTGCCGTGTGGCTGCTGCGCCGTCAGTTCCCGTTCGCGCTGCTGCGACAGGCAAGCGGCGCGGTGTTGCTCACGCTGCCGCTATTCGCCTACTACGCGCTGGTGTTCAGCGGTGATCCGTTATTCGCCCGCTGGTCGGCGCAAAACAGGCTGCCCTCCCCGCACCCACTGCAATACCTGCTGGCCTACAGCCTGATCCTTACCGTCGCCGCCTTCGGTCTGCGCTGGGCGTTGCGCCGTGCGCGTATACACGCGGGGGCGGCGCTGCTACTCGGTTGGCCGCTGCTCGTCCCGCTGCTGGTCTATCTGCCGATCAATGTGCAACGCCGCCTGTCGGAAGCGGTCATCGTCCCGCTGGCGCTGCTGGCGGCGGTGGGGGGACGGGTGCTGGCGCGGCGCATCGGGCGGCGCGTGCCACGCTTGCTGCTGGTGGTTGCCAGTTTGAGCAGCGCCTTTCTGCTGCTAGGCGGGCTGTTCGCAGCGCTCATGCTGGAACGTCCGGTGTTCCGTCCGGCGGAAGAACGCGCCGCGCTGCTGTGGATGAACACGCACCTACCCGCCGACTCGGTGGTGCTGGCCTCGTTCGACACGGGCAACATTCTGCCCGTTTATACCGATCTGCGCCCTTTCGTCGGTCATGGCCCCGAAACACTGTATTCAGGCGACAAAAAAGCGCAAACCGAGCTATTTTTTGGCGGACAGATGAACGCGGCAGAACGTCAAGCCTTATACACAAGGTTCAGGATACAGGCCATCGTATACGGGCCGCTGGAACGCGCCCTTGCCCCGCAAGGCGACATCCCGCCGGTATGGGCAGGCGACGGCGATCTGGTCTACGAGGCCGACGGCTATACCGTGTACCGCCTGCGCGAGTGCATTGCAGGTTGTTAGGTTGCCCCTCATCCCCACCCCTTTCCGCTGCGCGGGTCATGGTGAAGGGGGTAAACCGCATTCTTTCCCCTCTCCATAGCGGTACTCCGTGTGATGGTTGAAGGGGCAGGGGGTGAGGTTCTGGACTCAGCCGCCCACCGAACGCGGCGACCATGTGCGGCGGTTGGCAAGCGCCCGTTCGCGCACGGCGGCGATCTGCGCGGGGGTCACTTCGGCCTCGAAGCTGCGGAAGCCCGACAAGCGGAAACCATGCCGCGCCGCGATGTCCCCGATTTCGGCGGCCTGCGTCTCACTGATGTTCTTGCCGATGGTGTAATCCTCGTAGCGGCCTTCCAGCGCCAGCGCCATTGTTTCCGCCATGCAGGCGTAAGCCATGCGCGGCGGGAAACCGAAGTTAAAGCCAAAGTCCACCGGCCCCGGCACTTCGATCATGCCGCCTTCGATCACCAGCACATCATCGCGCACCGCCGCGACCTGCTTGGACACATCACGCGGGCGGGCGACATCGCACACCACCGCCCCCGGTTTCAGGTGTTCGGGGTAGATGACCTCATGCACCGCGCTGGTCACGGTCAGAATCAAATCGGCCTCGTAAATCGCGTTCATTTCGGTGTGGGTCGTGACCTGTGCGCCGCGTCCAGCGCATTCCTCGCGCAGCGCGTCCAGCGCGTCCGCCCGTTTGCCCACCAGCATCAATTGACCACAGTCACGGGCGAGGAGCAATGCGCAGGTTTTGCCAATCGCGCCAGTTGCACCCACCACCGCCACCACCGCCGAGGACAGAGGAATCTCCATTGTGCGGGCGGCCTCGCGAATCGCTTCTACCGCCATCGTGATCGTGTAACTGTCGCCTGTGGTGACGGGCATTTCCAGCCGTTCGGCAATCGTCACGCCAGCATCCCCCACCACCGAGGTATACGCGCCCAATCCCAGAAGGCGTGCGCCCAGTTCGTGCGCCATCTGCCCGCAGGCCACAATTTTGCGATAGGCCACTTCCACCGGAACGGACATCATCGTGGGCGGCGTAAACGGGCAGGCGATCAACCAGCCACGCAGTTCGCGGCCTGTGCTGGCGGAAACAATCCCCTTCACTTCCGACAGGTAAACTGGCGGAAAGTAGCGCGAGAAAAAGTTAATCTGCCCTTCGGTCAGGATTTTGCCGAGCAGCGGATACTTGCGGGCGACATCACGTTTGATCTGGATGGGATGAATGATGAAAGCAAATGTGTCGTCCGTCACCGGTGGCATCCTTATTCTCGATCCGGGTGAATCAACAAAACAGGAACGGTGACGCCTTCCATCACCTTGCTGGCGACGCTGCCGAACAGGAAGCGTGCAATCCCCGTTCGCCCGTGTGTACTCATCACCACAAGGTCTACACCCTCATCCCGCACATAATCGCAAATCGCACCGGCCACCGCCATGCCTTCGATGACATGCGTCCGCACGGTGATGTCCTCGTTGCGCAGTTCCGAACGCACGCCGATCAACATTTGCTTCACGGTTTCGCGCAGCTGCTGCACCTGCCCGTCTTGCCCCGCCAGCGCGATCTGATCGGTATAGTCCGAAGTCGGCGGGCGGAACACATGCAGCAGGATTAATTCGGAGCCGTTGGCGCGGGCAATATCTACCGCATGTGGGACGGCGCGACGCGACCAGCCCGATCCATCCACCGGAACAAGAATCTTCTTGTAGCGTCCCATGCGTCTCTCCTGTGATAGTTTCCTAGCCTGATTCTACTCCATTTTGCCGCACTTCTCATCATACCCTTCCGGTTGATCTTCAGCCAACACGGTGTAGACTCAGGACAGATGGTTTTGATCCGGGTGTCGTGGAGGGCAATCCTCCCTTGAGAGGCACAGCAGCCTTTCGTCAACAACGGTTATTGCTACACATGGGAGCGAAAAGCGTGAAAGAACTTATTCAAAAACTGGTCGAAGCATGGGGGCCATCCGGCTACGAACATCACGTTCGCCAGTTGATTCAGGACGAAGTGCGCGAGCTGGCCGACGAGATTACCGTAGACCCGCTAGGCAACCTGATCTGTCGCCTCGGCAGCAGCGGCCCTAAAGTGATGGTCGCTACCCACATGGACGAAATCGGCGTGATGATTACGTATGCCGAACCGAACAGCGGCTACCTGCGCTTTACCGGAATCGGCGGCCTGCTGAACACCACGTTGGCCGGCAGCCGCGTCCGCTTTGAAAACGGCACCGTCGGCGTGATCGGCATGCCTGACCCGTTCGGCACCGGGCGCATGACGGCCCCCGAACTGGAGGAGTTCTATATTGATGTGAGTGATGGCAGCGCCACCAGTCCGGTTTCCCCCGGCACACCCGCTACCTTTTGGCGTCCGCTGGAAACACGCGGCTCCCGCCTGATCGCTAAAGCAATGGATGACCGTATCGCCTGCGCCATCGCCATCGAATCGCTGCGCCGCCTGAAGGCGCTCAAGAAAAAGGCACGCCCGAATCAGGTGTACTTCGTGTTCACGGTGCAGGAAGAAGTGGGCTTGCGCGGGGCGCGAACCGCCGCTTACGGCGTGAATCCTGATGTGGCGATTGCGCTGGATGTCACCCACACGGGCGACATGATTAAGAACGAGAAAATGGCGGTCAAGCTAGGCGGCGGCGCAGCCATCAAGATTCACGATCCGGGGCTGGTTGTCCCGCCTGCTGTGCGCGACTGGATGGTAGAACGGGCGCAGGCCGATGGCATCCCGTACCAGTTGGAACTGCTCACTGGCGGCTCCACCGACGCGGCAGCCATTCAGACGGCACGGGCTGGCGTTCCTAGCGGCTGCATCTCCATCCCCACCCGCTTCATTCACACCACCAGCGAAACGGTGGATACTGGCGATGTGGAAGCCTGTACCCGGCTGCTCACGGGGCTGCTCTCCAACGCCGCGCCGTTCTAACCAAAAAGTCCCCGCCTCCCGATGGGGGGGCGGGGACTCCGCATCGCTGTTACGAACGCTAACCCGCGCCTACTTGGTGTAATTCAGCGGGTTGCCCTGACTGCCTTTTTTGCCGTCCGGCCATGTGGTCTGCTCATCAAACTGCACACCGTTCACATTCGCGCCCTTCATGTCCGCGCCCTGCAAATTGGCTTTGTTCAAGCGGGCATTGGTCATGTTGGCAGTCGCCAACCGCGCCCCTTGCAGGTTCGTGCCGGTGAAATTCGTCCCCAGCAGCGTCGCGTTGTTGAAGTCCGCGAACGGCATCTGCGCCATCGAGCAATCGGTTCCGGTCATGTTGGTATTACGCAGGATGGTTTCGCGGCAGGTGCTTGCCATCATGTTCGCGCCACGCAGCGATGCGCCTTCCAGATTCAGCCGCGTGATATCCAGTGCGCTCATATCCACGCCAGCCAGACGGGGGTTCGGCCCCGCTGCGGCCAGCGCCAGAATGAGTTCCTTACGGGTGATTTCCGCCATGCTGCATTTCCTCCCGATAATAAGCAATGATCTGGTCAATTGTCTCGTTGAGCGCGGTACTCGGTTTCCAGTCCACAACCGCTGCAATGCGTTCCAGACTGGGAACACGCCGCCGGAAGTCTTCAAAGCCGGCTTCATAAGCCTCATCATACGGGATGAACTGGATGGGTGAAACACTTCCCGCACGGGCTTTCACCCGTTCGGCCAGTTCAAAAATGGTCACTTCTTCATCAGTGCCGATGTTGAACACCTGCCCCACCGCGTCCGGCGACTCGGCTAAACGCTGGATGGCATCCACCACATCATGCACGTTGCCGAAACAGCGCGACTGCGCCCCATCGCCATACACGCGCAGCGGTTGCCCATCGAGCGCGGCTTTCACGAAGCGCGGCAGCACCATGCCGTACTGTCCGGTTTGGCGCGGCCCGACCGTGTTGAACAGCCGGAAGATGACCACCGGCAGCCCTACTTCCTTATGGTAAGCCAGCGCCAAAAACTCGTCTATCGCTTTGGACGCGGCATAGCTCCAGCGGCTGCGCGTGGTTGGCCCCATCAAGCGGTCATCATCTTCATGGAACGGAAAGCGCGTGCCTTTGCCGTAAATCTCGGAGGTGGAGGCCACCAGCACCTTTTTGCGGTAGCGCCGCGCCGTTTGCAGCACCACTTCGGTACCGCCAATGTTGATCTCGATGGTGGCAATCGGCTCGCTGATGATCTTTTCCACGCCGACTGCCGCCGCCAGATGGAAAATCAAATCGCACTCGCTCACCAGCCGATCCATCACATTCACATTGCGAATGTCTTCGATCGCAATGCGTAGTTGGGGATGGTTTTCGAGATGCGCGATATTCGCCATGCGCCCGGTACTCAGATCATCAATGATCGTCACCCGGTAGCCTGCGCCCAGCAGCCGTTCGGTGAGATGGCTGCCGATGAACCCGGCGCCGCCGGTGATAAGTGCGTGCTTCAACCTGTTTCTCCCGCTAACGTTCAAACGAGCCGACGAACTGCCGACCCGATGTTATCCTACCGCAAGACGGTAACGACCACAATACGCGCCCCGTCACCCGATCAGGCAAACGCATCCAATCGCTTCACCCTACTGTAGACCACTTCCCTCTGGCAAGCTATAATCACATTGATCCGATTGCGAGCGAGGTCAGAAAATAGGGTGATGAGTGAAGCATCAGATCAACGCGGGTGCGCCTACCGGCTTCTGGACAGCGGAATCCATGAATTTGTGTTCCTCGATAATGACAAACAATCGCTGGACGATTTCTTCGTCAAGCTGGAACACATCCTGCGCGAAACGTCGCATACCGCTGTGGCACACTACCTTGTGGATATTGCCCACGCCTCCCGCGATGTGTCGCTGGTCGGCTTGACGCAGCGGTTTCGCCGGATGGAAACGCAAATCCCGCACCGTCCCAGCGGGCGCACGGTGGTGCTGCACAAGCCCGGTTTCATGCTGACGTTCATTGACGGGTTCATTCGCGCACTCGCGCCCAGCCGCGATGAAACCCGCTTTTTTCCCGTTCATCAGCGCGAAGACGCGATCCGCTGGTTATTAAGCGAATAAACCCTTATGCCTGCTGCTGTTCACACCGCGACTTTTCGTGTACGCCATTACGAATGCGATGCCTACGGGCATTTGAACAATGCCAACTATGCCCGCTATATGCAGGAAGCCGCTTTTGATGCGTCGGCAGCGGTGGGCTATGGCAAAGACCGCTATGAAAGCATGGGCTTTCTGTGGCTGGCACACGAAACCGACATCGAATTTCTCATGCCGGTGCGCTATGGCGACACGGTAGAAGTGCGGACGTGGGTGGGCGACTTTCGCCGTGTGCGTTCCCGCCGCTATTACGAGTTTCGCCTCGCCGGACAGCCTGATCTGGTCGCCAGCGCCAGCACCGATTGGGTTTATATCGAAGCCGCCACCGAACGCCCGGCCATCGTCCCGCCGGACATGATTGCAGCCTTCGCGCCCGGTGGCTTGACCGAGGAACAGCCCGCCCGCCCGCGTTTCCCTGCGCCGCCCGCCCCGCCGCCGGATGTGTACAGCACCCGCCGCCGCGTGGAATGGCGCGATATTGACACCGCCAAACACGTCAACAACGCGGTTTACCTGAACTATATCGAAGATGCCGCGCTGCAAGTCTCGGCGCACTATGGCTGGCCGCAAACCCGCTGCGATGCCGCTGGTTTCGCGGTCATGGCGCGGGAACATCACATCGAGTACAAGCATCCTGCTATGCTGGATGATGATCTGCAACTCACCACATGGGCCGCGCCACACAGCCGCACCACCGCCCACCGCTACACCGCCATCCAGCGGTCACGGGATGGCGTGATCGTGGCGCAAGCGCGGACGCTGTGGGTGTGGTTCGACCTGAAAAGCAGCCGTCCGATGCGCATTCAGCCAGAACTGCTGGCAGATTTCGCGCCAAATATGATCGAACCGCCGACCACCTGAGCGCCCCACAACGATCACCCGTCAGTTTCATGTGGCTCTAGCGCGTGTTATGTATTTTTACCCTCATCCCCCGTCCCCTTACTCCCTCAGGGCGAAGGGGTGCAAGAAGGTTACGCGACTCTTAAGTCCCTCGCCCTGAGGGAGAGGGATTTAGGGTGAGGGTGGATTTCAAGCGAACACAGTGCATAACAAGTTCTAGCATGAATCAGTAAGAATTCCCGATGCCGCAGGGTCAAAGGGAAGTCTACTTATTGCTACCCAAAAGGAAGTGAACTAATGGAAAAGCCAACCGCTAACGACCACCCGATTCATGATGTCCTGCGTGCGCGCTGGAGTCCGCGTGCGTTCGCTGCCCGTCCGGTGACGGATGACGAACTGTTCAGCCTGTTCGAGGCGGCGCGGTGGGCGCCTTCCGGTGGGAACTCGCAACCGTGGTCGTTCATCGTGGCGCGGGCAAACGATGCCAGCGCACACGCACGCATGGTGAGCGTCCTCAATCCCCCCAACGCGGTATGGGCGGCTGCCGCGCCGCTGCTCATTCTGGCAATCGCCCGCCGGGAACGTTCGCCGGGGGTGGATAACCTGTGGGCGTCCTACGATCTGGGGCAGGCGATGGCGCATCTGAGCGTACAGGCCAGCGCATTAGGGTTGGTGGTGCATCAGATGGGGGGCTTTAATCGTCAGAGCGCCCGCGAACAGTTTCAGGTGCCAGAGGGGTATGACCCGCTGGTGGTCGCGGCGGTGGGCGCAGCGGGCGATCCGGCGGCGCTGCCAGAGGAACTCCGCAACCGCGAAATGCAGCCCCGCACACGCAAGGCGCTGACCGAGTTTGTGTTTGAGGGGATGTGGGAACAGTCCATCGCCCCCCTCACCGAGACGGCGTAGCGACCCTACCCAGCCCATTCGACAAGGCGGCGGTGCGGCGGGTAGAATGAAGTCCGTCGTAACCCCGCTTTTCACGCAAGGAGTGAGTTTTTATGAGCAAACAAATCGCCCTCACCGCCAACGCCCCCGCACCGGTTGGCCCATATTCGCAGGCCGTGATTGCGAACGGCATGGTGTTCACCGCCGGACAGATTCCCCTCATCCCCGGCACCAAGAACCTGATTGAAGGGGGAATCCGCGAACAAACCCAGCGCGTGCTGGAAAGTGTAAAGGCCATTCTGGAAGCGTCGGGATCGTCGCTGGAGCAAGTCGTGAAAACGACCGTGTTCCTGAAGGACATGAACGACTTCGCGGCGATGAATGAGGTATACGCCACCTTCTTCACCAGCAACCCGCCTGCCCGTTCGACGGTGCAGGTCGCCAAGTTGCCGATGGATGTGCTGGTCGAAATCGAAACGATCGCCCTGCTATAAGCACCCGTTACCGCCCCCCGCCAACCGTGTGCGTGGGGGCGGGACACACGCCTTAACTGAACAGGCGCAGCGCCAGCGGCAAATGTCCGGTATCGTTCATCGAAATCAAGCGCATTCGCCCATCCTGCTCAATCGCGCAGCGGGTAATGCCGCACTGATTGGTTTCCATACTCGTCCACGTATCCACCGGAACACCCAGCGTCATACACACAAAATAGCGGATGATGTTGCCATGACACACCAGCACTTCATGCGGGAAGTCATCGGCAGCACCGGGCGGGCAAAATAGGCGGTTGAAGGCTGAATCGGCCACCATGCGCGTGTTCAGAATGTGTTCCTGCGTCAGCGCGGGGCGATGAATGGCGAAGAATTGCGCGTCCTGTTCGGGAACGGAGGGGATAAACTCGACCAGTTCCGGCACAATCTGCGGCTGCACGTTCGCCAGCCGGTGACAGAGAATGACCGCCGTTTCTCGCGTGCGCTGCGTAGGGCTGGTGTACACCGTGCGGATGGGCAGCACGCTCAACGCCGCCGCCGTTGCTTCCGCCTGTTCCCGCCCGATTCCGGTCAATCCCCCGCCCAGTTCCCCCTGCGATTCCAGATCGTACTGCCCATGCCGCACCAAATACAAATAACGGATGCTCATACCGTCCTCATTCGCAGCTGCGCACCTGTACCACACGGAACTCTGGCAGCAGCAAGCCGCTTAAATTTCCACCATAGACACATCGTGAGTCTAACCCAAAAACGCGGTCACGGAAGTTAAGAACTTGCTGCTGCCCCGTGTAATCGCGGTGTCCGACGATCAACGGCTTCTCGCCATCATAGTGTTCATACCATGGCCACGCGCAACGTTCGCGCACCAACGCCTCGCCCTCCAGCGTGCCGGTCAACACCATCGGGGGCTGTCCGGTCAGCGGAACCCCCGGCAAATAGAATCCGTGTACCAGTAGCGCCTCTGGCAGATCGAGGTAGTTCGGTAGCGCCGCCATCCATGCCAGCGCCGCCGGATAATCCGCTTCGCCAATTTGGGCGCGGGTTTCAACCTGTGCGTCGCCAGCCGCCACCTGACCGCGATAGCTCCACACATGCTTGCGCTCATGGTTGCCCATGATGGCGCGAACGTGAGGCGTGTGGCGAAAGTAGCGCAGCACGCCCGCCGAATTTCCCCCGCCATCCACCATATCGCCAATCGAGATCACTTCGTCCGCCTCGTTCAAGCCCGCTTTGTCCAGCAGGGCGCGCAGCGTTCGCCAGCAACCGTGAATATCGCCGATGATGAAGCGCCGCGCAGAAGTAGTCCCGCCCTGTTCTGTTACTGATGATGTCACTGGAACTCCCGGATATAGCCGCAACCGGCATAGGGTTATACAAAAACAGAGCATGATTCCTCATGCCCTGCTGGGTGAAAAACGATTCGGTTTCAGCCGATCAACGCGCCTATTTTCCGTTCTGGAACAGGTCGCGCAAAGCAGCTTCCGCTTCGGGGTACTGGAACTGGAAACCCAGTTCGGTCAGCCGTTTGGGGATGGCCTTTTGCCCCTTCAGCAGCAGCAGCGACAGTTCCCCGAACGCCAGTTGAAAGGCGAAAGCCGGCGTGGGGAAGAACGACGGACGCCCCAATGCTTTACCGAGCGCCTTGCCAAATGCGGCGTTGCTCAACGGGTGTGGGGCGCTGAGGTTGAACACCCCCCGCGCCTCACTATTGCCGAGCAAGAAGCGAATGACCGCCACTTCATCATCAATGTGTATCCAGGGCGTTTGCTGCTTGCCGCTGCCCAACGGCCCGCCCGCGAACAGCTTGAAGGGAAGCGCCTGCATGGGCAGCGCGCCGCCTTTCGTACTCAACACCACGCCGGTACGCAGCACCACGCGCCGCACGCCCATTTTTTCCACATCAGCAGTGGTGGCTTCCCACGCTTTGCAGGTTTCGCCGAGAAAATCCGTCCCGGCAGGCGAGTCTTCGGTCACATCGCGGTCATCGTCGTAAGTACCATAGTAGCCGACAGCCGAGGACTGGATGAGAACGGCGGGTTTTTTGCTGGCATTCTTGATGGCTTCCAGCACCGCTTTGCCCGCGTTCACGCGGCTGTCGAGGATGCTGCGCTTGCGCTCGGCTGTCCAGCGCGAAGGTGGAAACCCTTCTCCGGCGATGCTCTCGCCTGCCAGATTGATGATCGCATCGGCGCCATCAGCCAGCTCGCCCCAGCCCTTCGCGCTGCGGGCATCCCACGTCACCACCCGCGCCGCAGCGGGCAGCCCGCTGGTACGATTCGGGTTGCGGCTGAGAATGATAACCTCATGATGATCGTGCGCAAGACTATGTGCCAGCGCCCTGCCGATTAAGCCGGTTCCGCCTGTGATGATGACGCGCATCGCTCGTCTCCTCGAAATGGTATAGGTGATTTGAATACAGGGATTGTATGCACGCCAGCGAAACAGCGTCAACCTATGCTCATCCCCTGTTCAGGTTGGGAAATAGATGGTTATCCTTTTGTCGCGCAAAGGGAATTTGAAGGCAGAAATATGCTCACCTTCTCTTTAACTGATGGAACGGAACGCGCCCCCCCACGCCGCAAATACCGCCTGTCCTACCACGACTGCCGGGTGCGCTACTGTTAGGCGCAGAACGCGCTGATGACCCCGCTGTACACACGGAAACAGGCTTCCACGCTGTCCAGATCAACCCATTCTTCCATCGCATGTGCGCCGCTGCCCACCGGCCCGAACAGCAGCGCCGGAATGCCCGCCGCCCACAGTGTCGCGGCATCCGTCCAGTAGGCCACGCCTGCTATTTCGGCTGGGCGCTCCAGCACGGTTTGCGCGATGCGTTCGGTGAGTTGCACAATGTCGGAGTCGAGGGGCGTTTCCAGCGGCGTGCGATCCAGCCCGCGCCGGATGACCGCGTTGAACCCCGCATCCGCCTGTGAACAGCGGTTGAGAATGGCCTGTAGCTGCGCCTCGACCTGTTCCGGTGTTTCGCCGGGGATGGTGCGGCGCTCGATGGACAGGATGCAGCGGTCAGGGTAGCTCGCCATGTCCTGCCCGCCGCGAATGAGTGAGGCGTGGATAGACCCCGTTTTCAGATAGGGGTGCGGCGGTTGCGCCTGCAATTCCCGCTGAAGCTGTTCTAAGCCGCTGAGGACACCGCCCATTTTGGCGATGGCATCCACGCCCAGATCGGGGCGCGAACCGTGCGCCGCCACGCCAATCGTTTCGACTTCCAGCCACACAAAACCTTTGTGAGCGACGATCAACTGCAATTCGGTGGGTTCCGCCACAATCGCGCCGTCCGCGTGGTAGGCCTCCACTACCGCCTGCGTACCCAGTCCGGCGTATTCCTCATCCATCACGGCGCTGAAGATCACCGTGCCACGCGGGGGGTGTTGGGCGGCTTGCGCCATCGCCAGCATACAGGCCGCCACGCCACCCTTCATATCATACGCGCCGCGCCCGTACAGCCGCCCGTCCCGTGTGGAGGGTAACGCGGCCTCCCGCGCCATACCCGCCACACCTACGGTGTCAATATGCCCGTTCAGAAGCAGCGTTTTGCCGCCGCCCGTCCCGCGCACGATGGCGATCACATTAGGCCGCCCCGGACGGACTTCCTGTAGATGCACTTCGCAGCCGGCCTGCTTCAGCCAGTTAGCGATATAGGCCGCGACTTCGGCTTCACCCGCCGCGCCGGGGACGAGATCGGGGTTGATCGAGTTGATAGCGACCAGATCATGCAGCAGGGTTGTCAGGGTTTCACGGGGGGTCATGGTGGGTTGGTCTTTCGGTGTGCGATTCACGCGCCGGATTTTACCGCGTTTGAACCCTCATCCCAAGAACCTCACCCCTCTGCCCCCGTAGTAACAGGCAAGCGGGTTGGGGGTAAGGTTTCTTGGTGCTGAGGGAAGGTCGTATCAGCGGCGGCGGATTCCGGTGACGATGAACAGCACCAGCACCGCCCCCACGAACGACACAATGATGTCAATGTAGCGCAGGGTGATGCCTTCTTCCAACGCGGGCGAAACCGGCCAGCGCAGCACGCCGAACAGCAGGCCGCCCAACAGCGCACCCACCAGCCCCACGATAATACTGCCCGTGATGCTCATGCCGCGCCCGCGCACCAGCAAACTCGCCATGAAACCCGCCAACAGGCCGATAATCAGCCATGTGACGATCTGCTGCGGAACAAAGGTGACAGTGACCGCATCATTCATCAGGTTACCCTCGTAAGAACTTACGTCCGGCTTCGGTCAATGAGGCCGCGATCAGCGCCTTCGCCATATCCGGCAGTAGGAAGGGAGCCGCGCCCACCGCCCATGCCGCGCTCAAATCCAGATTGGCACGCGCCATCAGCAGCGCGAGGCCGCAGGCGTAGAGGATGGCGATCCCCACGAGGCCAGCCGCCCACCGCTGCCAGCCGCGTGTCGAGCCGCGCTCCACAAGGAAGCCGGCCACGCCCGCCGCCAGCACGAAACCCACCAGATAACCAGCGGTGGGGCCGAGCAACGCCGCCGTCCCCAGCCCACGCGCATCGAACGGCAGGCCGAGCGCGATCAGGCCGAGGTAGGCCAGTTGGCTGAAGAAGCCATCCCGCCCGCCGAGGATCATGCCACTGAGCAGAACCGCCAGCGGTTGCAGCGTGAACGGAATCACGCCAATGTCAATTGTCACCCGCGACGAGAGGATCGTCAGCAGCGTGCAGGCAGCGATGGCGACCAACCGTGCGGACAGGCTGAAGTCGCGGGTACGGGGGAGAGTACGCAGCATCAGTCAAACTCCTTCTTGCTCAGGGTGCAGCCGGATGCGTGGGTAGGGAGGTATTCGGATTTGGGGGGCAATGATCCTCATCCCCTGCCCTTCCGCTGCACGTCATAGCGAAGGGCGTAAGGCAACCGGACACAGTTCGCGCCATTTCTCCCCTCGCCTAGCTGTACTCAGCGGTTGGGAGAGGGGACGGGGGTGAGGGCTTTTGAATGGTTGCCCCTATTTCCAAATACACCTGTTCTTAGCTGACGTTACCCGGCAGCGGTTCCACCGAGATTTCGCTCAATTCAAATTCCGAACGCAGTTTGCCCTTGTTGGCGGTGTCCTGATGGGTTTCCACCAGCGTGACGCGGGTTCCCAGCGTGGGCAGGTCGTAGCGGGTCATCCAGCGGCCCACGCTCTGCGCGTTGCGGAAGAAAACCAACCGGTTCTTCTGATCGAGGCTGCGCAGTTTGGCCTTCGCTTTGTTGAAGTTCATCCCACTCAGCTCGTTCAATAGCTTTTGGCGCTGTTCAGCGTTCAAATTAGGCATAGCCGCGTTGCTCCTGATGTCGTGTCGAACAAACGCGCCCATTGTATAATATCCGACGCATCCTAGCCAAAGGGAATCTCGTGGCGGACGCTTATTCAGTCAAGAAGTTAAACACCTATCTCGCCGAATGGTTCGATTCAAACGAACTGCTGCAAGACATCTGGGTGGAAGGCGAAGTTTCCAACATGAAACGCGCCGCCTCCGGTCACTGGTATTTCACCCTCAAAGAGGGCGACACGCAGTTGAAAAGCGTGATGTGGCGGACGTATACCGAGCGCCAGCACTTTCGCCCCAACGATGGCGATAAGGTGCTGGCACACGGGCGCGTGGGCGTGTACGACGTGCAGGGCGTGTACCAACTGTACGCCGACAGTGTGCAGCAGGCTGGTGTGGGCGATCTGTACGCCGAATTTGAGCGCCTGAAAGCGCAACTGATGGCCGAAGGGCTGTTTGATGCCGAACGCAAGCGCCCGATTCCGGCCTTCCCGCGCCGCATCGGCGTGGTCACGTCGGCAGAAGCTGCCGCCTTTCAGGACATTCAGAACGTGCTGCGCCGCCGTTTCCCGCTGGCGGAAGTGCTACTCAGCGCCACGCCGGTGCAGGGCGCAGATGCCCCGCCTAATATCGTGAAGGCGCTGGAACGGCTAAACCAGCATGGCGGCTGTGATGTCATTCTGGTGGTGCGCGGCGGCGGCAGCATCGAGGATTTGTGGGCGTTCAATGATGAAGGCGTCGCCCGCGCCATCGCCGCCAGCCGCACGCCCGTGATTTGCGGCGTGGGACACGAAACCGATACCACGATTGCCGATTTTGCCGCCGACCTGCGTGCCCCCACGCCCTCGGCAGCGGCGGAACTCGCCACGCCGGATCGCGCCGAACTGCGTGCAGCCGTGCGCGACCTGAACGACGCGCTGTTCACGCACATAGACGACACCCTCAGCAGCGCCGCCGCCGACCTGAACAGCGCGAGGCGCACGATGGGGCATCTCTCGCCCGCAGTGCGGATTCGCAGTTTGCGGCAGCAGGTGGATGATCGGGCACAGCGGTTGAGCGCGGGACAGGCCGGGCGCTTGGGTCTATTGCGCGAACGGGTGGCGACGCGGCGCTCTGCGCTCCACAACGCCGACCCGCGTGCCATCCTGAAGCGCGGCTATGCCATCGTCAGCCGCAGCGAGGACGGCGCACAAATGGAAAGCAGCAAGGGCGTGATGCCCGGAACCGGAATCAGCATCCAGTTCCATGATGGGGAACTGAAAGCGCGTGTAGAGGATAAGGACAGCCATGAACGCTATAAACGAACTCTCTTTTGAGGCGGCCTATGCCGAGCTGGAAGATTTGATCGCCAAACTGGAATCGGGTGCGCTGCCACTGGCGGAGTCGGTAGCGGTATTCGAGCGCGGGCGGATGCTGGCGGAACGCTGCCAGACGCTGCTGGATGAGGCCGAGTTGCGCGTGAACCAACTGACGGACGACGGGCGCGTACAGCCGTTGTAGGCCGCCGCGCCTGCCTGTCGGAAATTAATCCAGTGCGGCGGCCAGCACCGCTTCGGCGCTGGCGGACTGTTCGGCACTGATCGCTTCTACTTTGACCTGCCGCAGCGCCCACAGGGACACGCCCAACCCGACCACGCCCAGCGCGAACACCACGCCATAGGCGACGGGCAGACTGCCGCTGACCGCGAGGCCGAGGTCGCGCAGGATGCCGCCGCCCGCCACGCCCATCCCCCGCGCCAGCGTCACCACCAGCGTCCAGAAGCCGAGGAAAGTGCCTGCCCGCCCGAAGGGACTCATCTCCATCATCAGCCCCAATGTCCCCACGTTCCAGATGCCCAACCCTAGACCGAGAAGGATCAACCCCGGCGTGACCAGCGGGCGAATCTGCGCGAAAGCAGCGACTGCGAACACAGCGAACGTGACCAGCAGCAGCCCCGCGCCCACCAGCGACATGCGGGTATTCGTCCACGATTTGTAGCGCCGCGACACGAACAGGAACACCACCGTGCCGAGGATGGCGGTGGAAGCCCAGTAGGTAGTGAAGCGGGTGGTGATGCGAGCATCCATGCCGAACACCTGCCCGCCGAACGGTTCGAGGATTAAGTCCTGCGAGAAGGCGAAGAACATCGAGAGCGCCAGATACCAGAAAAAGAAGCGCATCCGGCGCTGGCTCATCGCCAGTTTCAGATCGGCGCGGATCGAAGTGCTGTATTCGGACTGGCTGTGTACCGTGTCCCCGGCACGCGCCCGCCGTTCTTCGCCCAGAAGCGAGGCGAACCACAGCACACCGAGGATCAGCCCGCCCAGCACGAACACGTTTTGCAACAGTTCGGGGGTGAAGCTCAGGCCGGTTTGCCCTTCTTTCTGCGAGGGCAGCATGATGCCAAACAGCACCCCGCCCACCGCGAAGCCCACCAGCAGGAACGTCCACACGATGCCCACAGCCCGCCCGCGTTGTGCCGCGCTGGAACGGTCATAGACCAGCGCAAGGAACGTGCTGCCGGAGAAAGCGTTGCCCATGCTGAACAGCAGCATCGAAAGCACGATCACCGTCCACAGGCCGGCGTCTTGCCCGGTCATACCTGCCGCGCCGCCGCCCGCCGTCAGCGCAGCGGTGCTGATGCCCAGAATGCCAATGCTGGCCGCCATCATCAGCCGTCCCAACCATATCCAGAACAGGCGACGGTAGCCGAAAATGACATGCTGGTCGGACATGCGCCCCGCCCACACGCTGAGAGGCGCGAGAAAGTAACGCAGGCTGACCAGCAGCCCCACCGGAGTCGCCGCATAGCCCAGATCGCTAATCATGATGCGGTTCCAGATGCCGGTGGCGACCACATCCGCCATGCCCGACCCCAGATGAAAGAAACCGATCTTGAGGTTGCGCTTGACAGACAGGTTGGGTTCTTGAATCTCGCTCATCTTGGCCTTTTGGTAGATTTTAGTAGATTATGTGCGAGATTATATAGCAAATCCTGATCTTGCGAAGATTCTCTCAGAATTCTCTTTTGACGCGCTCATCTTTACAGGTCAGGAGGGGAGCAGCGTGAAGGTGTCCACCGCACTCCAGTTGCCCCATGTGGCGCTGCCAGTGCGGGCGCTCACCCGCCAGTAGTACGTTCCGGCAGCCGGGAGCGTCACATCGGTGGAGAGCGCGTCCGGCGGCAGCGTGTTGTCATCCACGATCAGGTTCGTGAATGAGGCCGAGTCCGCCACCTGCACCCGGTAGCCGAGCGCACCGGAGATGTGGCTCCACGTCAACGTAACGGGCGTACCCGTGACGGCATTACGGCGCGGCGACTGGGTGAGGTTCACCAGTGGGAAATCCGCGAGATGCACGGTGTTCTGCGCCCATTTTTGCTGAATCGCCAGCAGCAGCGGGTTGTTCAGCACGTCCCCGATGGGGTTTTGATTGGGGTCAGAACCCATCAGGAAGTCGAAGGTGTTGTCGTAGGTGCGGAACGGCACCCAGCCGCCGTGATACATCCACAGCGCATGATGCAGCCCGCGTGACTCGACCACGCTGATATGATCGCTGATATAGGTCGCCGCGCCGGGGGCAAAACGCGCCACGCCCAGCTCCAGCACTGCCATCGGCGGGTTGTTGTGCGCGGCGCGAAATACGTCTACCGTGTTGACGTAGTTGGCCTCCAGCCACGCCTTGTTGATGGTATCCGGCACATTGTCATAGTTGCCATCGAACGTCCCCGGATAGGTGATGTTCGCGCCGGAGTCCTGATTGCTATACACGAACGGGTCGTAGTTGTGGACGGTATAGACCACACGCGGGTCGGCGCTGATATAGTGGTAGGCCTGCCACAGCATCCCGTTCCAACCGTTGCTCGACAGCAAAATCGGCGTGTCGGTATCCACCTGCCGGATGGTCGCAATCAGGCGCGGTTCCAGTTGATTCCAGTCGTAGAGCGTGCCACCGTACTGGTTGAAAAACTGCTGCGGGTCATATTCGTTCAGTAGCGCGTTCGCGTTCGGCTCCACCATCAGATCATAGCCGATGACCGCGTGATGGGTGCGATAACGCTGTGCGGTGTAGTGCCACATCGCCACCCACGCATCCTGCGCGGCCTGACTCGTCCACACGGTTTCGATCAGGTAGTCAGCGGGATACCACACACCCGCCCCGTCGCGGTAGAAGGTGTAATCGCTGCGCCCCGGCCCGGTGCGGAAGCTGATGACGGCGAACAGGTTGGCGTTCTCGGCTTTCGTCAACAGGTCATCGAGGTTGGCCTGCGCCTGCGTGTCCAGCACATAGGGCGGCGATATGGTGTACAGCCCCGGCGTGGAAAGGACGACCATGTTCGCACCCAAACTCGCTAACTGGTCGAAATCGGCCTGCGTATACGGCGGGCCGATATGCCCGCCCCCCAGAAAGTCCGCCCCATCGTTGGGCGAGACAAAGCGTTGGAAGATGTTCGCGCCGCGCAGCGTGGTCTGCCCGCTATCCCACAGCGCGAACTTGTCATAGCTGCTCTGCGCCGCCGCCCCACCGACTCCCAACAACATGAGCAGTAGCCCGATCAACAGCCGGAAAACAGTGTGTTTCATCGTCCGTTCCCTCCCCTTATCCCAAACCTCACCCCTCTTATCCCCTCAGCCATAGCTATGGAGAAGGGAAGCTAAGCGTAGCGCAGAGGGGTGAGGTAAAAAAAACAACACCCCCTCAAGGACGAACCTATCGGGGGTGTTGTCAGATGAACTTTTTCGCGGCACGGACAATGTTTACTGCGCTTCGGGTTCGCCTTCTTCGACGGCTTCCAGCAGCAGTTCGCCATCGTCGCCCACCGTCACGCGGACTTCACTCGCCAGTTTGAACTGCCCGGAGAGGATACCGTCCGAGAGCGAGTCCTCGACTTCGTTCTGGATCAAGCGGCGCAGCGGGCGCGCCCCAAATTCGGGGTCGTACCCCTTCATCGCCATCCAGTCACGGGCACCGTCGGTCACATCGAGGGTGATGGCATGTTCGATCAGCCGTTCACCGACCTTCTTCAGTTCCAAGTCCACGATCTGCTTGATCTCGTCGCGGGTGAGGGCGCGGAACACGATGGTCGCGTCCACACGGTTCAGGAATTCGGGACGGAATGCGCGGCGCAGTTGTTCGGTCACGTTCTTGCGCATCTCGTCGTACTGGAACTGTTCTTCCTTCGCGTCATCACGGGGCGTATCAAAGCCCAGCGCGGCGTTACGCTTAATCAAATCCGCGCCGACGTTGCTGGTCATGATGATGATGGCGTTCTGGAAACTGACGGTGCGCCCACGCGCATCGGTCAACTGGCCTTCTTCCATCACCTGAAGCAGCATATTGAACGCTTCGGGGTGCGCTTTCTCGATCTCATCAAACACCACGATGCTGTACGGGCGGCGGCGGATCGATTCGGTCAGTTGACCGGCGTCCTCATAGCCCACGTAGCCGGGAGGCGCGCCCACCAGACGGGCGACGCTGTGCCGTTCCATGAATTCGCTCATGTCCAACTGCACCAGCGCGTCCTCGCTGCCGAACATGAATTCCGCCAGCGCCTTCGTCAGTTCGGACTTGCCCACGCCCGTCGGGCCGAGAAACATGAACGAACCAATCGGGCGGCGCGGGTCTTTCAGGCCAGCGCGGGCGCGGCGAACGGCCTTGCTGATGGCTTGGATGGCCTCGTTCTGACCAATGATGCGCTTGTGCAGCGCCCCTTCCATCTGCATCAGGCGTTCGCCTTCTTCGCCAGCGATGCGGCGGATGGGAATGCCCGTCCACATCGAGACGACTTCGGCGATGTCTTCTTCGCTCAGGCGCGGCTGATTGGTTTCGCGGTTCCAGTTGACTTTGAAATCGTCCAGCGTGGCCTGCAAGCTCTCGCGCTGAGTTTTCAGCTGATTCACCTCGTCGCTGTTGGGTTCTTCCTTCAGCAGCATTTCAAGGTCTTCGTCCACCTGCGCCAGTTCCATTTCAGCCTTGCGAACCTGCGCGGCTTCCGGGCTTTTGTACATGCGCAACCGCGCCGCGCCTTCGTCAATCAGGTCAATCGCCTTGTCCGGCAGGAAGCGATCCGGCACGTAACGGGCGGAGAGATTGGCGGCGGCGTCAATCGCGTCGTCGGTAATTTCGACGTTGTGATGATCCTGATACGGAACTTTAATCCCCTGAAGGATTTCGATGGTTTCTTCGATGGTGGGTTCATCCACCAGAATTTGCTGGAAGCGGCGTTCGAGGGCGGCGTCGCTTTCGATATGCTTGCGGTACTCGTCCAGCGTGGTCGCGCCGATGCACTGAAGTTCGCCGCGAGAGAGCGCCGGCTTGAGGATGTTGGCGGCGTCCACGCTGCTGCCCGCGCTACCTGCGCCGACCAGCATGTGTACTTCGTCAATGAACAGAATGCTGTCGCTGGACTTCAGTTCTTCGATCACGCGCTTCAGGCGTTCTTCAAACTGCCCGCGATACATCGTACCTGCCACCAGCGAACCCACATCCAACTGCAACACACGCTTGCCCAGCAGCGGCTTGGGCGTTTCGCCGTTGACGATGCGCTGTGCCAGCCCTTCGACGATGGCAGTTTTGCCCACGCCCGGCTCACCGATCAGCGCCGGATTGTTCTTGCGGCGGCGGCTGAGTACCTGAATCACGCGCTCGATTTCGGTTTCGCGGCCTACCACCGGATCGAGTTTGCCTTCGCGGGCGAGTTCGGTCAGGTCGGTCGCCAGTTGATCCACCAGCGGGGTTTTGTTGTCTTTCTGACGGGGGGCGCTCCGGCGTTCCGGTTCGGCGGGTTGCTGCGTCTGCACCGGGCTTTCTTGCAGCACGCGGCGCGTCTGACGGCGCACTTCTTCCGGGCTAATCCCCAACCGCTTCAGCACCTCAATCGCCACGCCGTCCGACTGGCGAACCAGTCCCAACAGCAAGTGTTCAGTGCCGATATAGTGATGCCCCATGCGACGGGCTTCATCCACCGCCAGTTCCAGCACGCGCTTGGTTCCCGGCGACAGGTCAAGCTGGGTACTGGGCGTGCGGGGCGTGGCACGGGTGAGTTCTTCCACCAGTTCTTCCACGCGGCGCTGTTCCAGTCCCAGATCACGTAGGACGCGACCGGCGACGCCGCCTTCTTCGCGCATCAGCCCCAGCAGCAGGTGTTCCGTCCCGATGTAATTATGGCGAAGGCGCTCGGCCTCCTCCTGTGCAAGGCTCAGAACCCGCCGCGCCCGCTGAGTAAAACGTTCCATCTTGTTATTCGGCACGGTTACTACCTCCGCAGCTTGTGACCATCCGGCCACCTACTGTTGACTCACGAATGTCTGGATGATTTTTAACACGTCCAAGTGATTATAACATGCCCTGCCCGTCACTCCTATAAGCGCAGCGTAGGAAAAGGTTAGAAATAGCCGTGAATCTGGCTGATACAGGGGTGTAAACAGCCTATTTGCCTGTGTGGACTAGATGAGCATGGCGTTCCGGCTCTTACCACACCTAGCCGGAAGTCTAGGGTGCAGGTGACATTTTCAGCACGCGCTCGTAAACTGCCAGCGTTTCGCGGGCGGTTTTGCGCCAGCTAAAACGGGTCGCCTGCGCCAACCCCTGATTCACCAGCGAGTCGCGCAACGGCTGCTGCAAGAGCAGCGCGATGATCGCCCCGGCCATCGCCCGTGCATCCCCCGCCCGCACCAGATAGGCCGCTTCCCCGGTCACTTCGGGAATTGAGGACACGTCATAGGCCACGACGGGCGTGCCGCAGGCCATCGCCTCCAGCACCGGCAGGCCGAAGCCTTCCGCGATGCTAGGGAACGCGAACACACTCGCCATGCGGTACAGCGACGGCTTATCGGCCTCATCCACAAAGCCGATCCAGCGCACGTAATCGGTGATTTTCAGTTCAGCCGCGTAAGCCGGCAGGTCGGGGAACACGCCGCTGCCCCATGCCGGCGGCTTGCCAGCCAGCACCAGCGGGATATTCTCGCCTTCGGCCTGCCCCACATAGGTATAGGCCAGCAGCAAATCGTTCACCTGCTTGCGCACATCGAACCCGCCCAGATACAGCACAAACTGGTCGGGCAGGTTGTACTTGGCGCGTACTGCCGCATCCCGTTCCGCGCCCAGACGCGGGTGAAAGACTTCATCCGCCGCCAGATAGGTCGGCGTGATGCTGTCCGGCGGCAGGCCGAGGTGCTTCACAATGTCGGCTTTGGCGGCTTGGCTCAGGGTGAGCGTGTGCGCCGACCCCCGCGCCGCCGCCGAAACCAGCGAGGTATACAGCCGCGCCCGCATCCCCCGTGCATAATCCGGTATCGCCAACGGAATCACATCGAGGATGCTGGTCACTAGCGGCGCGGGCGACGACAGCGGCGGCCCCCAGTACGGCACATGGGCGATGTCCGCGCCCACATGCGCCACCATCTGCGGGAAAATGCGCTGCTCGAACCACACCTTGCCCCAATTGCCGTTCCCGCCGCCCCGTGCAGGAATGGCCTCCACGTTCGGCGGCAAATCATCGGGGGCAATCGTGCGCGAAGGGAGGATGAGCGTCAGGCGTGCCTCCGGTACGAGGCGGCGCAGCGCGTGTAGCAGGCGGCGCAGATATTGGCCGCTGCCCGTGTGCGGTTGATCCCAGAACCAGCCGTTAAAAGCGATGTGCATCAGGATGCAGATTCCGTTGTTGAAGGGGTAAAGGTTGATTCTGCCGCACAGCGTTCACACAGCCCGTAAAATTCGAGCAGATGTCCGGTGAGTTTGACGTGCAGGCGGGCTTCCAGATCGGTTTCAATTTGTGCCAGCCCGCAGTCGTCGAACTCGATCACACGATTGCAGCGCGTACAGATGAAATGGTGATGATGACCATCGGGCAGCAAGACGTAAGTCGGGGTCATGCTGCTGTGCAGATAGGTGGGGCGAATGATGGAGAGGCTGGTCAGCAAGTCGAGCGTGCGGAACACACTGGCACGCCCGATGGTGTGATCCACAAGGTTCACACGTTCCAGCACTTCCGACGAGGTGATATGGCCGCCGCTGTCCTCCAGCGCCGCCAGCACCGTCAGTCGGGCGTGGGTCAGCTTGTGTCCCGCATCCCGCAGCCGACGGGCGCGGGGGGTCAGATCATCGCTCATGCTCGGTCGTCCTCGTCCTTGACACAGAAGCCCAATTGAGATACCGTATCACATACCAATTGAGATATAGTATCAACAGGGTTGTGTATGAAGTGGTTTCTGAAGGGTATTGTACTCGCATTGAGCGTCCTTGCGGTAGGCACAGCCGCCGCGCAAGACGCACCGCTGCGCGTGGTAGCAACCACGACGATTGTAGCCGATGTGGCGCGGCAAATTGGCGGCGATCTTGTGACGGTGACGGCGCTTGTCCCGGTTGATTCCGACGCGCACGCTTTTGAACCGGCGCCGCAGGATGTACAGGGCGTGGCGGATGCGCAACTGGTGCTGGCGGTGGGTGCGGATTACGAGGCGTTCCTCGGCGGCCTGATGGAAAATGCAGCTAGTGTGCCGCTGGTCATCGTGAATACAGGCGTGGAAATGTACGGTTTCAGCGACGGTCATGCCGATGATCCTCATGCGGATGAACCGCTGGGCGTGTTAGGCGAGGCCGGCGTGTGCGAGGCCGTGCCAGCGGCGGACGATCATGAACACGGTAGTTGCGACCCGCACACATGGACAGACCCGCGCAACGTGATGCTGTGGGCGGATACGATTGCGGCGGCACTAACGGCGATTGATCCGGCGAATGCCGACACTTACACGGCGAACGCAGCGGCCTATCAAGCCGTGCTGCAAGACGCATTCGACGGGATGACCGAAACGCTGTCCGTCGTTCCTGCCGAACGTCGGCGGTTGGTCACGAATCACGAGTTTATGAGCTATTTCGCCCGTGCGTTTGATTTCGAGGTAGCCGGCGTGGTCATCCCCGGCGGAACCACCGGCGGCGAAAACGATCCGCAAATGGTCGCCGGACTCATTGACCATATCCGCACACTGGGCGTAAGCGTGATTTTCGCGGAGGCCAGCGCCTCCACACAGGTGATTGACATGCTGGCACAGGATGCGGGCGTGAACGTCGTGACCACCCTGAGCGAATCGCTCACCGCGCCGGACGGCCTCGCGCCAACCTATCTGGATTACCTGCGGGTGAACGCGCAAACCATCGCCGACGCGCTGCGCGAGGAATAAGGAGAAGCGTTTCGGGCGAAAGACCGGGTTGTGACTAGCCGTTGTACAGGAATTCGCGGACTTCTTTATAGAAGCGTTCGGGTTCGTCCATCATGGGGAAGTGACCGGACTCGGTAAAGTAGGCGATTTTGCTGTGCGGAGCGTACTGCTTCAGCACTTCGTTCTGGCGGGGGTCTACAATCAGGTCTTTCTTGCCGTAAATGCCCATGACCGGCACTTTGACCTGATCCATAATCGGGCGTAAATCGGTCTGGCGCAGCGTGGTGATGCTCTCGAAGAACGGTCCCACCGTCAGCTTGGAAAGATCGCTGGAGAACATCTGCCCCAATGCTTGTCCGTCTTTCGCCAGCAGGTACGAATACCCGCGCAACGACAGTTTGAGGCCACTCATGAAGGTGTTGAACAGGAAGGGGGAACTTTCAGCCATTCCCATCCAACCGCGATACCCGGCGACTTTCAGCAGTGGGCTGAGTGACGAGCCGACGATGGGAGAGCCGATGACGATGACCTTAACCACTTTATCGGGGTATTTGGTAGCCGCCGTCAGTGAAACGGTGCCGCCCATCGAATGACCGACCAGCGGCGCTTTGACGATGCCTAGCCGATCCATGAACATATTGACCAGCGAGACAAAGTTGTTGACCGAGAAATCCTGCCCCTGCTCACCGGCCTCGCCAAAACCCCAGAAGTCCAGCGCGTAGGTGCGGAACTCTTTGCCCAATTCCTCAATCGTGCTTCGCCAGAGCGCCCACGAGCCTAACCAACCGTGCAGCAGCAGCACGGGGCGTCCCCGACCATACGTTTCATAATGGACAACACCCTGTTCGGTGACGAGCAGCGGCACGGATTTTACGCTTTCATCAATGAGACTGCCAGAAACTTAGACCTGCGCATCCATCTCTTCAAGGATCGAGTACAGCAGTTCCAGCAGCACGTTCTTCACACTTTCCTTGTTTTTCGCCACGCAGGGCAGCAGTTTCACGCCTTCCTCGATGCGCAGCGCGATCCGCAGGTCATCGGCGGCCCACGCATCCGGGTGATCCTGCTTGTTGGCGGCCACCACATACGGGGTGGGCGCATAGGCGCGGAAGGTTTCGAGGATGCTCTTGGCCTCGCGGAAGGTTTCCGGCTTCGAGCTATCCACCATGACGACGAAACCTAACATACCTTCAGCGAGGATTTCCCACATGAAGTCGAAACGGCGCTGTCCGGGCGTACCGAACAGATACAGCACCAAATCGTCATCCACCGTGATACGCCCGAAGTCCATAGCGACTGTCGTGGCATCTTTCTGCTTCTTTTCAGCAGGGGTGGTAATTTCGCGCTCGGTGGAGACCACTTCGATTTCGCTGATGGAACGGATGAATTCCGTTTTGCCGGCGCTGAAGGGGCCTGTGATGACCATCTTTACGGTTTGCATAGGTCGCTCACTCTTCCAGTTTGTTCACGGTTAGATAGACCGGATTTTGTCGATAAGGCGGCTGACGACGATCTTTTGCACCTGCGGCTTTTGCTGCGGGCGCGGACGGGTGCGCGTTTGGGCGGCGGCTTGCTCCATGCCGGGCGGCTTGATGAGTTCCACCAGCCCCGCCTGCTCCAACCCGTAAATGATGCGGCGAATCTCCATTTCCGACATATTGTTGGCTTTGGCGATTTGCCGGATCGAGTTCTTGGGGTTCACAAAGGATACCACGCGCCATTCTTCGACGCTCAGGTGAATGCCTTTGAACTTCTCTTTGGGGTTATCCGGGAACTTGAGCGCCATATCCAGATTGGGCAGGTGCTGGCTAAGTTCCTCGATCTCTTTGAGCCGTTTCACCCCTTCGATGATGACATTTTCAAGGTCAATCGGCACCACGATTTTGTCTTTATCGGGCAGCACTTCATCATCGAAGCGGAAGGGTTCTTCCCTCCAGCTCATCAGGCTGTACACCACATCCAGAACGTGCTGCTGAATGCTGCTGACCACATCGTTCTGGCTGACGTAGTTGGCATTGATGAGGAGCAACGCCAGCGCCTTGTCGGCTGTATTTTTGGCGCGTTCACGGATGATGCGGGCTTGGTCGTCGGTCAGCTTGCCCGCCTTATTCAAGATCGAGACAAGCCCCCCTTCGCGGCCTTCCATGCTGGCATAGATCAACTTGCCGCCTTTGAAAGACACCCGCGCCCGTTCAGGGCCGACATCAATCTTTTCGCGTTTTTTGCCGTTCACTTCTTCCATTACACCGGGTCTGGCGGCCTGGAAAATCGTGAGCGTGCCTGTTTTGCCAGCCAGATTGATGAGATTCAACAACTGGGTGGTACTAAAATCTCGAAGTTCACCCTTTAGCGGCATCCACGCCCCCTACTTCTGTTGCGTGCGCTCACACGATCTGGTGAGCGCAGGTGGCACACCCTTTTGATCGGCATTATAGCCAGCGCCTAAATTCACGTCAAACCAGCAATGTGTTCATTCTAAACTGCTTTTTTCATTCGGACAACTCAAGGTTCAGAATCGTGTACCGAGAAGGTGTCCTATGGCCTATAGTATAGCTTAATCCTCGTTCCTGAACCTTGAGAATCTCAAAATTCTTGATGTTGCTCTCAAGAGTAGCGCAGGTGTAGATTCAGCCGGATAATGAGGGCGCGAGACAAAGGGTGAATAATGAACCAAAAGCTGGTGGAACAGGGGATCAGCGCCATCCAAAAAGGCGCTACAACCGAGGGCGCACGGATGGTGCGAATCGCGCTCAAAGACCCGCAGCTTCCCGGCGCACTGCGGGCGGTGGCCTATCTGTGGCTGGCGCGGGCAACGGCTGATCGGGCGGAACAGCGGCGCTGCTGGGACGAGGCTTTAGCCGCAGACCCGCAAAACGCAACCGTGCGGCAGTGGGTGGATTCGGAACGCGCCGTGCAGATGCCGCTGCCCCCGCCCACCCCCGGCAAAGCGCAGCCCACCGTCCCGCCCCCGCCCGAATTTCTGCCCGGTCAGGCGGCAGCACCCCCCGCACCGAGCAGCCCTTTCGCGCCGCAATCGCCCGCCTTTACACCGGGCGCACCGATGGGCGCGTTCACGGGCAGCGCCGCCCCGCAAATCACCGCGATCATCGGCGGGCCAAACGGCACGGGGACGGGCTTCTTTGTGGCGAAAGAAGGCTTGCTGGCGACCACTCGCTATGTCGTGGGCGGCGAGACTCAGTTGACCGTCGAACTGCAATAGCGGCAGCAAATAATCGGCTATGTGGTGCGCTCGTATCCCGAATATGATCTGGCGCTAGTCTATGTACAGCAGCCAGTGATGACGCTCATGCCCGTTTCCAATCTGCTACCCGTGCCGGACTTAACCCCGCTGACAGCGATTTCGTTCAGCGGCGCGGTGGTGCGCGGCAGCCGCCGTTCCATGCCCCGCCGTGTACTGGCCTCACACTGGTTCCCGACGGATATGGTGGGCGGGCCGGACGCAGGCGGCAGCCCGATTCTGGACAGCGACCAACGGCTGCTGGGGATGCTGACCACCAACACCAGCGGCACATCCGGCTATGTCTATGCCCTGCACATTGCCGCCATTCAACAGTTGGTCGAAGCCTTCCGGCAGGAAAGCAGCAGCGGCGGACGCACCTACTGTCCGCACTGTGGGTATTCCAGCCGTGCGCTGACGGCAGGCGGCTACTACTGCGAAGGTTGCGGGGCGCTGTCCAGCGCGGCGGAGGCGTTGCCCGTGCGCGTGTATCAGCCGCACATGCGCAGTTATTACGAGCAGCAAGCGGGGATGCCCTGCGCCCGCTGCCAATCCACCGTCGGTTATCACAAGAACGCCTGCCTGCGCTGCGGGTATACGATGGGGACACCCGTGTAGCGCCGCAAATGGGTAAAGGCGCGGCTTTTGCAGGGCATAGGGAACGCTACCTACGGAGAGGGGATAAGGAACATGGTTGGATTTCTGGGGCGCAATCAGCCGCAAGCAGGCGGTTTGCAGGGATACGCGGCAGTTGTGGAGCAGATATTAGCCGCTGCCGGGGTGGACGTGACGGCAGCGCGTATGGCTACCGAAACGGGATTCGGTTGGACGTTTGTGCGCGGCTCCGCCACCATCGAGCTTTATGTTTCGCAACAGGACGGCGCGGGCTATTTGCAGGTGCTTTCGCCCATCCTTCACCTCCCTTCCAACGGGCTACTACCGCTGTACCGGCGCTTGCTGGAGATGAACCTGCAATTGACCAACGCCGCGATTGGCGTGCATGAGGATAAGGTGTACCTGTTCAGCGAACGCCCGTTGGAAGGGCTGGACGGCGCGGAAGCAAACACGATCATTAACCTTGTGTCGGGCTATGCCGATGAATTGGACGACAAATTAATTGCGGAATTTGGTGGCCGTCTGTACAGCCGGATTTGAAAGCGACGGTGCTTTCCGCGTAACGTAAAGGTTCATGGACGCTGAAATGGGCTTATAGTTTAGGAAGATTTGCAAAACGTTACAGAACGGTCATTCCGGTATGCGCAACCTGTTTTCATTCGGTAATGCCACGAATATCCGCATTCGGGTACTCTTACCTTTCTGCGTGGTCATCGTCATTCTGGCCTTCGGCTCCCTTCGCAGTTTGCAAGATGTACTCAACACCGAGTTTCGCCAATCACTCGACCAGCAAATCGAGCGGGTGAAACAAATTATGGATTCTGAGATCGAGCATCAGGCCACGTTCTTGCAGAGCGAACTGGATACCCTTCTCGAATCGGCTCCGCTTCAACGCGCCTATCTCGCAGGAAATCGGGCGGCGCTGGCAGCGGCGACTGTTCCCATTCTGGATCGTCTCAAAACCAACTACGGCGTCACGCACTGGCTGTTCACCGGCACTGATCGCGTCAATTTTTTGCGCGTTCACGATCCCTCCACCTATGGCGATGCGATTGACCGCTGGACAACATTGGAATCCCAACGCACCGGCAAGCCTGCCCACAGCATCGAGTTCGGCGCATCGGGCGTGTTTACGCTGCGCGTGGTCAACCCGTGGGTGGTGAACGGTCAATTAGTCGGCTATATGGAATTGGGCAAAGAAATCCACGCCATCGGACAGAATTTGAAGCAAAACCTCGGCTCGGATTTGATCTTTGTGGCGCTCAAGGAAAATGTCACCCAGAAAAGCTGGGAAGCCGGCCTGACGAAGTATGGCAAAACGGCGCAGTGGGATCAGTTCGCGGATTATGTGGTGGTTGACCAGACGCAAACCAGTTTGCCGCCGGGAATCGAACAGGGTTGGTTCAGCGCAGCGGCGCAGTCTGCCAGTCAAACCGCTTCGTTCGAGATGGATCAACGTTCGATCAATTTGCGTGCCATCCCCTTTGTGGATAGCAGCGGGAAAACCATCGGCGCGATCATAGTGCTTCAGGATGTGACCGACTTGTTGCAGATTGCGAACGATGCGGCGGTGTCGTATGCGATCTTTGGCGCGGTGGTGGCCGGCGTGGTGTTCCTGTTCTTCTTCTGGTTCCTCGGACGCATTCAAAAGCAAATGCAAAACTCCACCGACAACTTGCGCTCGGTGAATGAAACCCTCGAACAGCAGGCGCAAATTGAGCAGGAACAGCGGCGGCGGCTGGAACAGGTGAATGCCGAAGTGGAGCAGCGCATGGCAGTAGAACAGGAGCAGCGTGAGCAGCTTCAGGCGCTAGTAGATCAGGTGCGGACAGCGGCGGCGGGTTTGAATCAGACTGCTGTCGAGATTATGACCATCACCAACGAGCAGATGTCCAGCGCCACCACTCAGGATGCCGCGCTGACCGAAACCGGCGCGACGGTGGAACAGATGCGGACGACGGTAGCACGCATGTCGCAACATGCTCGTTCAGTAGCCGACAGTGCGCGTCAGTCCATCCAGATTTCGCGCTCCGGGCAAACCGCCGTGACCGACACGGTACACGGCATGGAGATGATCCGGCAGCGGGTGCAGGACATCGCCACGACTATTCTCACCCTCGCCGGTCACACGCAGCAAATTGGCGAAATTGTGGAAACGGTCAACCAACTAGCCGCGCAGTCGAAGCTACTGGCGCTGAATGCCAGCATCGAAGCGGCGCGGGCGGGCGAAGAAGGCAAAGGCTTCGCGGTGGTGGCTTTGGAAGTGCGGCAGTTAGCCGAGCAATCGCGGGATGCCACCGGGCGCATCCGCGTCATCCTCAGCCAGATTCAGCAGGCGACCAACAGCGCCGTGATGGTGACTGAGGAAGGCAGTAAAGGCGCGGACAACGGGTTGGGGCTGGTGGCGCGGGCAGGCGAGTCTATCCGGTCGCTGTCAGGCATGATCGAGGAGTCGGCACAGTCGGCGGAAGCCATCGCCAGCAGCATTCAGCAGCAGTTGTTAGGCATGGAACAGTTGGCACAGACCATGCAAAGCCTGCGGCAGAGCAGCACCCAGACGACGAGCGGCACGCGCAAAGCCGAACGCAGCGCGGCGCAACTGAGCGTGATGGCAACCGATATGCAGCAAACCATTACCGGTTTTCACATGCACAGCGGCGGGGCAGCGGCAAAATCCTAGTTCCTGCGGGTGTTTCATCCCCCCGTTCCCTTGTGATCGGGGGGATTTTATTTGCCTACCCTCCCCTCTTTTGCGCCGCCATCGTCATACCGTTTATGATAGAAACCAGTATCCAGTATCCGGCTTGGAGGTGTCCAAATGACAATCATCCTGTTCGGGAGTGTGCTGGCGCTGCTGTGGGTGTGCGGCGCGGTGCTGGCCATCACGCCACACAAAGGCTGCTTGCCGCAACTGGCGCGGTGGGCGGCGGTCATTCTGTCGGTGATCGTCCCGCTATACCTGATGCGCCCCGAAAAACCGTCGCTCATCAGCGTGCTACCGCTGGCGGCGAGTGCAGTGGTGCTGTCGTTCGCAGTCACGATAGCCACCGCCGGATGGCGAAGCCTATTCTCGGCGAGGCAACCCGACACCGATGACGAAGTGAGACAGCGTGTTGATCTGTCGCTGTTCAACCCATTCGAGTCCAGTAGCGGCAAATCCTCAAGCCGTTCAAGTCGCAGCTCATCGGATACGATGGATACGCTCCTCATCATCATCGTGCTGGTGGTCTTTGGCGCGTTGTTCTGGGTCGGCCTACAAATCGCCCTGCTTGTGATTCGCCTGCTGCCGCGTCCGGCGGGGTTGGGGCGCTTGGCAGGGGCGGTGGTAACGCTGGCACTGACTCTGGCGGCGACAGGCGGGACAATGGTGATTATGTCAACAGTGGCCGCTGCGCCGAACGCGCAGGCGGTGGCCTTAAGCGATCAGCCGCTAAGTGCTTCGACCAGCATTCCGCCCACGCCAACGGTGGAAATCCCCCTGTTGCCCGACCTATACCCCGCCCATCTGCGAACCGATTTGAATGCGGCATGGGACGCGGTGGAAAAGCCAGCGACGTGGTTGGGCTGGCAGATGCGAGTCACGCCGCCTTTCCCGGAGGTGTGGCCTCCGACCCGCAGCAGCAAGTGGGTGGTATACGTGTACGCGACGGCGCAGGAGAAAGAGCTGGCGGACGGGGTGCGCGTGGCGAACGCTTGGGCGCTGCTGCGGCTCTCCGAAGGCGGCAAGTCCGGCACGCTGGAGATATTGAGCGACGCGCTCGAACCGGCTGGCATACAGGGGGTGTTCCCGCTGTCTCCTGTTCAGCGTGCCGTCCTGAATGTCAGGGATCAGGTGATCGAGATCATGCTGGCGTTAGAGGCATTCCCCACTGAAGCGCAGGCCGCCGCCGCGCAGTTGTACTACCGCGCATGGCTTCAGACCAACGGCGCGGTGCTGGAAGCCATGCCCGCCAACGAAGCACAGTCGGCCTTCATCGAATGGGCGCAAACGGAGTGAGAAACGCAGATCGAGTCTAGGCACAATCGGACGTGTTCCCCGTAGGGACACGATTTTGGGCGGGAAACGGGCGAACACGGCTCGCGCCGTGTCCCTACGGAAGCATTGTCTTTTTGTAGCGGGGAAAGGTGTATTGAGAATGGATCATATCAACGCCTATATCATTTCGATGCTGTCCCACTTCCTCGTGATGTTCTTGCAGCAGCACCCGCTAGGCTATGCCCTGACCAAAGCGCGTTACCGGTTGCCCGATGGAACGAGCGACTTCATCCCCGATCTGTCGTTCGTGGTGCGAGAACGCGCTCCGCTGGTCAGCAGCGGGCCAGCCCTGTATATGCCCGATCTGGTGGTGGAAGTGCAGTCGGACGGTCAGAGTGACCGTTTTATGCTGGATAAGGCGCTGCTGATGCTGGCGCAGGGTAGCCGCATGGTGTGGCTCATCTACCCGAAACGGCAGCTCGTCGAAGTGCTGACCGCAACCGATCGTCAATTCCTGATGCTGCCGGACACGCTGGAAGGGGGAACGGTACTGCCCGATTTTCATGTGCCGGTGCGCGACCTGTTCCCCCCGGAAGGCACATTCGCCTAATCCGCGAACGCCTCGATCAACGGTCGCCCCTGCCATTCGCTCGGCGCGTCGAATCCCATCAGGTGCGCCACCGTAGGCGCGACATCCAGCAGGCTAAACGGCGTGCGGACGGCGTGACCGGCGCGGATGCGCGTTCCGTGCAGGATGAACGGGATGAGCATGTCCTCCGGCATGTCCGTCCCGTGATCGGTGTCGTGACCGCCATGATCGGCCAGCACCAGCACATGATAATCCTCGCGCAGGCCAGCCTGTTCCAGCCGCGCCAACACCTGCCCAACCGCGCTATCGTTGCGCTCAATCGCGCCGATGTACTCCGGCGACATCCAGCCGTATAGATGCCCGTGAATATCCACATCGCCCATATACAGCACCATCAAATCAGGCTGTTCGCTAACCAGATAGTCAGCGGCAGCCAGTGCAACGGGCGTATCGTTGTCGTCGCCATAATCGGCGAAACGGTAATGCGTGGCACGCATGTTGCCGGGGTGGTTCAGGTCGCGCAGTTGCTCCCACGAGTAGAACATGGCGCAGTGTTTGCCCACCTGCGCCGCCGCGTCTATGAAACTGGGGAAGCGGAGCGCCAGCGAGTTGAAGTCGTTGTCTATCACGCCATGCACATCCGGCAAGACGCTGCGAAACATGGTGTTGTGGCAGGGGAGCGTGATGCTAGGCATAACCGAACGCCCTTGCCATGTGACTGCGCCGCCCTGCCAGAGCGCATCCAGCGCGGGCGTGTTGGCCTGTTGCAGCGCGTCCGGGCGGCAGCCATCGAGAATAACGAACAGGAGTTTAGGGGTCATGGGGCAAACATTTCTCCTTCATGATGAAGTTTCAAACGATAACGGATGAATATGATGCGCCCGTTAAAATGGTTTGAACACATCTTGAACAAAAATGCCCCGCCATGAGCAGGGCATCTTAAGACGCTGCGAGGGATTACGGGTTGGTGATCGCGCCGTCGTCCGCCTGCGATGCGGCGCGGGCATATTTCGCCATCACGCCGCGTGTGTAGTGCGGGGCGGGCGCTTGCCACGCCGCCTTACGCGCTGCCAGTTCGTCGTCGCTCAGTTCGACGTTGATCGAACGCGCATCAATGTCCACATGGATGATGTCGCCTTCCTGAATCAGCCCGATCGGGCCGCCCAGCATGGCTTCCGGCGCGACATGACCGATGCACAGGCCGCGTGTCGCGCCGGAGAAGCGCCCATCGGTGATGAGCAGCACGTCCGCGCCCAAGCCCTGCCCGGTGATGGCGGCGGTCACGCCCAGCATTTCGCGCATACCGGGGCCGCCGACTGGCCCTTCATAACGGATGATGACCACATCGCCCGCCACGATCTGACGATGCTGGACGGCCTGCATCGCGTCTTCTTCGCGGTTGAAAATGCGCGCCGGCCCATGATGGATGCGCGGTTCCGTCCCCTTCAGCTTGATGACGCTGCCGCGCGGGGCGAGGTTACCCGTCAGGATGTGCAGGCCGCCGTTGGCGCTGATCGGGTTGGCGAAAGTGTGAATCACTTCCTGATCGGCGGTTTCTTTGGCGGTGGCGGCTTCTTCTGCCAGCGTCTTGCCGGTGCAGGTCATGGCGCTGCCATCCACATAGCCGCCTTCCACCAACCGCTGCGCGATCAGGCGGATGCCGCCCGCCTTATGCACGTCCAGCGCGGTGTACTTGCCGGTGGGCTTCAGGTCGCAGATCAACGGCGTATGCTTGTTGATGGCTTCGATGTCCTCCAGCGTCCACGAAATGCCGGCTTCACGGGCGAAGGCCAGCGTGTGCAGCACGGCGTTGGTCGAGCCGCCGGTGCAGGCGACGGAGGCCATGCCGTTTTCCAGCGCCTTGCGGGTGACAATCTGGCTGGGGCGAAGGTCGGCTTCGACCATCTTCAGGATCAATTCGCCAGCGCGATAAGCCACTGCTTCCTTTTCTTTGTCGGCGGCGGGAACATCCGCAAAACCCATCGGGCAAATGCCGATCAGTTCCGACAGAGTCGCCATCGTGTTCGCCGTGAATTGACCGCCACATGCGCCGGGGCCGGGGCAGGCCACATCTTCAATCTCTTTGAATTCTTCCTGCGTAATTTTTCCTGCGGCATACGCGCCGATGGCTTCAAAAACTTCCTGAACGGTAATATCCTTGCCGCGATAATTTCCGGGAGCAATCGAACCGCCGTACAGCATGAACGAGGGAATGTCGAGGCGCAGCAGCGCCATAATCGCACCCGGCATGGTCTTGTCGCAGGCGGCGAGGGCGATGATGCCATCGAAATAGTTGGCACGGGCGATCAGTTCGATGCTATCCGCGATCATTTCACGGCTGATGAGCGAGGCCTTCATGCCTTCCGTCCCCATCGTGATACCGTCCGAAATGCTGACGGTGTTGAATTCCAGCGGCGTGCCACCCGCAGCGCGGATGCCTTCCTTCATCTTGTGCGCCAGCGCCCGCAGATGGAAGTTGCACGGCCCCACTTCCGTCCATGTGTTAGCGATGCCGATCAGCGGCTTGGCGAGGTCTGCATCGGTCAGGCCGATGGCTTTGAGCATCGAACGGGCAGCAGCGCGATCATCGCCCGCCAGCAGCGTGCGGCTGCGGGCATTCATGGCGGCGCGAACTTGTTCACGGATTTCAGGCGAGTCGGACATCATATTCTCCTCGGTGTGCGGTGTTGGTTGCAAATTATAACGCGAATTGCTGAACTGCCATTAGATCATTCTAGCCAGAACCTTCATCTGCGGGATGTGCGTCCCTGTCCCAGCGCATCGTGACGATGCGGAAGCCGAACAACCGCCCGAACAACTGCCCCGCGCCGGACTTCAGCTTGAGGGGCATGGGCGCTTGATGCCACGCGATAGGTCGGAAGCCGAAACGGAGATAGATGGCTTCGTTGTGCTGCTCACACTCCAGATAGACCGGCCCCGGTTCGTCCGCCAGTAACGCCTGTATCAGTGCGCCGCCCACGCCCGTCCCGCGCCGTTCCCGCGCCACAACAAGGCTGCCCAGTTCGCGGCATTTGGGATACGGGCGAATCTGCCCGATGCCCACCACCACGCCGGAATCTTCCGCCATCAGGAAATGTGACCAGTGTAAAGCGGTGGGATCTAAACGCGCTTCTTTTACCCATGCCGCGATCAACCCTTGATCGCCCGCAACAGCCTGCCGAATGGTCATCCCGGACATTGCATTCAACCCCTCAACCGCTATACTTTTGCTCATGTTATTGCGATTATATGCCTTTACCGCTTCACTTGCCCTCGCCGGACTGCTAACGGCCTGTGCGCCATCGGCTCCCGCCGCGCCGACAGTCATTCCCTTTCCAACGACCACGCCCGGACGCGCCATCGAAGGCGTGCTGCCGACGGTGATCGCCCTGCCGCTGGATGGTGCGCCGCTGGCGAATCCCGCCACCGCCGTCGCGCTCGCCAGCCGTCCCACCGCCACGCCGGACAGCGGCGCGTGTCCCGCGTCCGCCGCACCCGAACTGCCGCCGCGCCCCACCACCGCCCGCGAAATGGAAGCCGCGCTGCTGGGCTATCTGACCGCTGGCGGTTCACCGGAGGCGCTGGTGACGGTGCTGCGCGATGACTGGCAAGTGCTGACCGACGCGAACGCCGCCCGTGTGGATGCCGATTTCACAGGTGAGGGCGTGCCGGATGTGCTGCTGGCGCTGCTCACGCCGGACGAGGGCGGGACGCTGTTGTTGGCGGGCTGCGTGAACGGGGTGTATGCGCCGCTGTACGAGTCGCTAACGGGCGCGACCCCACCGCAGATCATTCAAGCTGGCGATTTCAACTTTGATGGTCGCGCCGATGTGCTGTTCGCCACGCCGGTGTGCAGCGGCGATCCCGAATCGTGCAGTTACCGCACCCAACTGGTCGGCTGGCGTGCCGATGCCGGACGCATCGTCAGCCTGATGAACGCGGCGCTGGCAACGACGAACCTGCCCTCCGCGACGGATATAGACAATGACCGTGTGCTAGAAATCGTGGTGCGGTTGACGGACGAAGGCGATGCCGACAGCGGCCCGTTGCGCACCGGCGTGAATATCTACGATTGGAACGGCACGGCCTACGTGCTGTCCATCGTGCAGTTAGACCCGCCGCGCTTCTTGATTCAGGTGGTGCAGGAAGCAGACCGCGCCCTGAACCGCATGGATGCCGAACAAGCCATCTCGCTCTACAATCTCAGCCTGACCGATAACAGCCTGCGGGCGTGGCAGAATGATGATTCGATCACGCTGCGGAGTTATGCCTATTATCGGCTGTTGCTGGCTTATGCTTATACCGATGATGACCGCCTGCTCGCCGCTTATCAGGCTTCGCAGTCCGCTTTTCCCGATCCGGCGGCGGCACCGGTGTATGCGTCGCTGGTCAGTACGTTCTGGAACGCTTGGCAGGTGACAAACAACCTGCACAGCGCCTGTGTGGAAGTGGCGGCGGCGGTGGCTGCGCGGCCTGAAGCGGTGGGGCTGCTGAACCGCTACGGCACGCGAGGAGCCATCGTCACCGCGCCCGATGTGTGTCCGTTCTAACGGGGCCTGAATACGGACAGGCCGCCGCTTAACCAATAATCGAGGATTGTTGAATCATGTCTGATTTGTTGAGTTATTACCAAGGCCGTCAGCAGGAAATGGTGGACTTTTTGACCTCACTGGTCAATTTTGAGACTCCCACCACCGACAAGGCGCTGGTAGACAAACTGGGCGCTTTCATGGAAGGTCAGTTCCGTGAATTGGGCGCACAGGTGACGCGCTTCCCGCAGGAAAAAGTGGGCGATTTCCTGCTGGCAAAATGGAACGCCGACGCCCCCGGCAAGCCGCTGATGTTCCTCATTCATATTGATACCGTCTGGCCGCAGGGGACGCTGGCAGAGCGTCCGG
>CAIPFY010000131.1 GCA_903864435.1 uncultured Chloroflexota bacterium
GCCTGCCGATCAGGTAGCGCGGCGGCTTCCAGACGGTTCATCGCATCCGAACGGTTGATGTCGCGTATACGTGCATACTGCGCGGCCACCAGCGTAAGCGCATAGCCCACCTGAGCGCCGTGAAACTGGGTGACGCGGCCTTCCTTCAAACGCTTCATTTCCCAGTAATGCGAAGCATGGTGTTCCGCGCCCGAAGCAGGCCGTGAAGTGCCAAAATCGAGCATACACAGGCCAGATTCGATCAGCGCATCCATCAGCGCCCGCACACCTTCCTCCGAACGCTGACCAATGGAATCGGCGTATTTAACCACACTGTCAATCGCGGCCTGCGACCGTGCCGCAATCGCCGCATCATAAGGTTCATCCCACAGCAGGCTGCCCATCTTCCAATCCGCCAGCGACGTGATCTTGCCGATCATATCCCCGAAACCCGCGCCAATCAGGGCTTGCGGCGCACTAGCCAGCGTTTCCAGATCAGCAAACACCGCCAGCGGCGCTTGGCACAGAATCGTCGTCTTAACGCCCGCCAGAATAATCGGCGCACCGATGGACGTAAACCCGTCAACCGAAGGTGCGGTCGGCATCCCGATAAACGACCGTCCGGTGCGGTGGCTGACAAAACGGGTAATGTCGGTGATTGTGCCGGAACCCACCGCGATAAATGTGCAGGGTCCAAGTGGGGCGCGAATGAACACCTGCATACACTCATGTTCGTCCGTGTGAATATTGTGGCCTTCCAGCACCACGCTGGTCACATCATGCCCTTTAGCCTTCAGCGCCGCCTCAACACGCCCGCCCAGCGCCGGGAAGGTATTCTCGTCCGCAACAATACAAAAACGATTCAGGCTTTTCGCCGCCACATATTCCAGAAGATGGCTGATGGCATCTTTGCCTACGTAGATGGGATCAATCTTGGTCATGGTATCCTATCTCTGCGCCCAATGACGCAATAATCACAATCAGGAAATTCAACCTAGAACATGCCGCGTAACCGTGTGCTGTACAGGGCGAATGGCATTGTACAAGTCTCGGTACTGTTGGGCAAAAAAAGCGTATGCCTCGTGGCGGCTCATATCCGGCTGATAAACGCCACTCGTCTCCACCATCGCCTTCGATGCCGCAACCAGCGAAGGATACCATCCAGCACCGTAAGCCGCAGCCACAGCCGACCCCAAAAGGGAAGCCTCGGTCACTTTCGTGGTGGTGATCGGCTGACCAATCACATCGGCATAAATTTGCATAAACAATGGGCTATGCGTAGCTCCACCACAGGCGATCACGCGGGAAACCACACATTCATGACGCTTGAACGTGTCCAGAATATCCTTCATCCCGTAAGCAATCCCTTCCATGATCGCACGGAAGGCATGCGCCCGACTGGATTGCAGCGACAGCCCCATGACAACGCCACGTGCCAGCGAATCGGTGTGCGGTGTACGGTTCCCCTGAAAGTAATCCAGCACAATTAGCCCTTCCGAGCCAACAGGAACCCGTGCTGCTTCATCGTCTAGCAACCGGTAGATCGAAACGCCCTTCGCATCGGCCTCGGTAGCCAGACTGCCCCCAAATTCGCGCTTGAACCAATTCAAAATAGAACCGGTCGAAACCTGCCCACCTTCAATCAAGCTCAACCCCGGCACTACCGCATCGGGAAATCCCCCGAAAATACCAGGAAAATGAACCTCTGTTGCACTTAAACCGGACAGCACATTGGATGACCCCATGACCACGCCCAGATCGCCGGGTTCGGTCACACCCAGACCGAGCAGGCCAATGAACGCATCACCACCGCCCATCGCCACTGGAATACCCGCAGGCAAACCAAGCTGCCGTGCCGCCGTCGCAGACAACTCACCAGCAGGATCGCCAATCGGCACCACATCACGGGGGAATTTCGCTTCCACACCGCCTAGCCCAATTCGCTCGTAAAAGCTCAACGGCCAACCGCCGCTGGGGGTGTGGTAGTACCAGCGTTGAGCGAGTGTATTCAAATTGAATGACCACCGTCCGGTGAGCTTATACGCCAACCAATCGGTATACTCAATCAGATAGTCCGCGCTGGCATAAATTTCCGGCTCTTGTTCCTTCAACCAGAGCGCCTTTGCGGGGAACCATTCCGCGCTCACACCCGCTAGGCTGTAGCGCAATGAATCATCCCCGCTGGCAAAAATCCTTGCCGCTTGCTCAGTCGCCCGAACATCCATCCACAATAGCGCCCGTCGCAATGGCTCGCCGTTGGCTTTCATCGGAATGACGGTGCAAGTTGTGGCATCCGCGCATATCCCTTTGATCTGATCCGGGGCAATTGGCGAGTCTTTTAGACAATCACCAACCGCCCCCACCAAACCGTTCCACCACTCATTCGGGTCTTGTTCAGCAGCGCCCGGTCGTGGGAAATAGGTGTTATATCTGCGCGAACCAATTGAAAGAAGCTGACCCGATTCATCGAACAATCCGGCCTTGATCGCTTCAGTCCCAGCATCAATCGCTAAAACAGCGTTCATAATGCGCTAAAGGGCGACACCTGTATCAGCATGAAACAAATGAATACGATCCGACCGCAAACCTAACCACACAGGTTTCTCGGCGTCGTAGGCATCGCTTGGCGGAGTCACGATGAGAACATCATACGAACCCACTTTGGCGGCCAGCTGTCCTTCTTCACCAAGCGATTCATACGTAAACACGCGCCCCTGCACTTCCGGTTCCGAATTCTGCGCGGCAGCATGTTTTGCGATCACGTCAATCGGACGAATGCCCATCTTGACCTGTTTTAGATTCTGCGCAGCCACCTTGCTTCCCAGTTCGGCAGGCAGGTTAAACTTGAAACTACCATCAGCAGCACGTAACCCAACTGTGCCATCTTCGCTAATCGGTTCACAGCTCAGGAAATTCATCGGCGGTTCGCCAATGAAACCCGCAACGAACTCATTCACCGGATGGTTGTAAATCTCGTCGAACGTCCCAACCTGTTGCAACACGCCCAAATTCATCACAGCCACACGTTCCGCCATCGCAACCGCTTCGAGTTGGTCATGCGTAACCAGAACCGTCGTCCGGCGCGATTCAGCATGCAACCGCTTTAATTCCACGCGCATGTGCGCACGCTGCGCTGCATCAAGATGGGAAAGAGGCTCATCCATCAGAAACACATCAGGATCACGAACGAGCGCACGAGCCAGCGAAATACGCTGCTTCTGCCCACCACCCAGTTCCACAGGCCGGGAACCAAGTATGTTTTCGATCTCCAGAATACGCGCCACATCCATCACACGGCGCTTAATTTCCGCCGAATCCATTTTGCGGGCACGCAAACAGAACGCGATATTATCAAACACCGTCAGCGGCGGATACAGCGCATAGCTTTCAAAAGCCAGTGCCGTATTTCGCTCACTCGGTTCCAAATCGTTCATGCGATGATTGCCGATAAAGAGATCACCTTTGGTAATCGCTTCCAAACCCACGATCATACGCAGCGTCGAAGTCTTGCCACAACCGGATGGCCCCAGTAGGGCGAGAAATTCACCATCCTTGATCGTCAGATTCAAATCCTTAACGGCTTCGACCCCGCCCTTATATGTCTTGTAGAGATGCTCGATGCGAACTTCTGCCATGATGCTTTAACCTACCAGAATATTCTTTTCCGATTTCGGGTCGAACAACACAATTTGATCGGCTTCTACTGCGATCTTGACAGGTTCATCAATCGTGAAATCGTGATCTATCGGCGTGAGTACATCCATCCGCTGCTCACCCACCTGTGCCGTCAATACACCTTTGGTACCCAGACGCTCATACACGTATACGGTACCCTCACACGAATTGCGCGCAGGCGCATCACTCCCGACCACTTTCGCATGCAGCGGTCGAATGCCTACGAGCAGCGAGTCGTAATTCCCCTTGTTCACGGCATCCGCCAAAATTCCGCCAACGTCGAGAGATAAACGCCCATCCAGAGAAGAAACCTGTAACTGCCCCGCATTGTTCTGAACCTTGCAATTCGCCAGATTGATCTGGGGATGCCCAAGAATTTTTGCGACAAACACATTCGCTGGCTTTGCAAACACATCATGCGGCTTACCAATTTGCTGGATAAGACCCTTATTCAGCACAACCAACCGATCACCTAGAGACATCGCTTCCAGATAATCGTGTGTGACGTAGATCGTGGTCGCATTAATGACCGATTCCAGCGCCTTAAATTCCTGACGCATACGATGGCGCAGCTTGGCGTCCAGATGCGAAATCGGCTCATCGAGCAGCAAAACCGACGGTTCACGCACCAACGCACGACCAACTGCCACGCGCTGCTTCTGCCCGTTGGAAAGGTTTTGCGGTAGCCGATCCAGAAGCATCTGGATGTTGAGCGTTTCCGAAATATGCTTTACACGTCGGTCAATCTCCGGCTTCCCCAGTTTTGAACTCGGCGACCGCAGCGGGAATGCCAGATTCTGCCCAACCGTCAAATGTGGGTACAGCGCGTAACTTTCAAACGCCATCGCCACATTGCGCTTATGGGGTTCCACAGCATTCATCAACTGGTCGCCAATGTAGATTTTGCCCGCTGTAGGGGTTTCCACACCAGCAATCAGTTTCAAAGTGGTAGTCTTGCCTGCACCTGACGGGCCAAGCATGACCAGAAACTCACCATCTTCCACTTCAAGGTGCATGTCATTGACGGCGCGAGTCTTGCCGAAATCCTTCGTGAGATGTTGCAGGGTTAGTTTTGCCATCTTGCTATCCCTTCACCGCGCCGAAACTCAGACCCCGGATCAGATAACGCTGAATACTCAAGGCAAGAAGGATCTGCGGAAAAGATGAAATCACCGCCGCTGCGGCCATGCGGTTGAAAAATGCTTGAGCAGATGAAATGTACCCCAATGCCGAAACCGTCACCGTCTGCACGTGAGAAGCACCGAGTACCAGCGGGAAAATAAAGTTGTTCCACGCGAACACGAATGCCAGCAGCGCAGCCGCCGCAAGGCCGGGGCGCACCAGCGGGAGCAACACCTGCAAGAAAATCCGGTACCAAGGATAGCCATCAATCATGGCAGCTTGCTCAATGTCCGGGGATATATCTTCAAAGTAGCTGCGAAGCACCCAGATCAATAACGGCAATGTCACCAATTGGTATACCCAGATGATCCCAAAATACGTGTCGTATAACCCCAACTGCCGGTAGATCAGCGACAGCGGAATAATCACGACCAGTTAGGGCGCAAACCGGAACGACAGAAACGTAAAAGCGAGGTTTTCCTTGCCCTTGAAGTCGTACCGCGCCAGCGAATATGCCGCCGGAACGCCCACAAGCAGCGAAACCACTACCGCACCGCTGCTCACGATAAAGCTGTTCATGAAGTTGCGCGGGAACTCTTGCTTGGCGATCACACCGGCTGCGGCGCGTGCATCACCAAACAAAATAGCTTGGTAGTTATCCAGTGTCGGTGTGAAGATGAACTGTGTTGTGAACAGCTCATTGGTGCTTTTGAGCGACACAAGCACCATCCACACGATGGGAAACAACGCAAACAGGAAATAAAGGATCAAGAAACCGTCAGACAGAACACTAGTCAGGACTTTGCGTAAGCGGACATCCATGATGCGCTCCCTATGAGTAACCGGCAGCACGGCGCTGCGCGATTCCCCCTCGCTTCACCAGCCATTGGCTGACGAAGTAAATCACAAGATACAACACAATCGCATACGGCAGCCCCTGCGCCAACTTCTGGAATTGAATACTGGTGCGATAGGCTGTGAGTTGATACGTCATTAAGGTACTGCCGGGGCCACCTTCGGTCATCGCAAAAATGATGTCAAACATCTTCAGCGAGTCCATAAAGCGGAAAATGATCACAATGAGAATGAACGGCGTGAGCATTGGCAGCGTCAAGTTGCGGAATGTGAACCAGAAGGAAGCACCATCCACACGCGCCGCCTCAAACGGCCCTTGCGGGAACGATCGCAACCCGGCCAGTAGGATCAACGCGGCAAACGGCGTAAACATCCAAACATCAACCAGCACGACCGAGAACAAAGCAGTCTGGGGTACAGCAGCCCATTCCAACGAGGGCAATCCGACTGAATTCAAAATCGGGTTCAGAATCCCCACGCTCGGCTGCATCATCATCTTCCAGATCAGCGTCGTAATGACAGGAGCGATCATCATGGGGAAAATCAGCGTAACTTGTAGAATCTTGGCGATCCGGCTTTCCCGGTTCAGCAGCATGGCTACTATCAGCCCCAGCAGCAGTTGCACGCCGGTGGCCGAAAAAGCATAAGCCAGTGTGACGAATGTGCTGTACAAGAAATCAGAATCTTCAACCATGCGCTGATACTGCCGAAGCCAGACAAAGCTAGTGTTCGGACGGGTAAACGCATAGGCTGTGAACGAATAGGCTACGCCCATCACAAACGGGTACAAAATGCCGATGAGAACAAGCAGCGCCGGCAGAGCAATCAGATACGGGCGCAGTCGCACCATCAACGGAGGGCGGATGATCTCAGACTCTAGAATGGTCGAAAGACCGTCTGCCGGGTCGGATTGTATGGTCGCCATAAAAATCCTCTTACAGTGAATGCTTTTTCGCGTATCATGACCTATCTTGCGGGTCTGACACAGTTTTAGAGACACAACCAATCTGCCGGGGTTGCAGGACACCGGGATGACATGAGCCTCTTGATAGATGAAACAGACATCAAGGGCGGCTCTGATCGAGCCGCCCCCTTGTTGCAACAGAACTACTGGATCACGCCAGCGTCTTGCAGTTGGGTGGTCAAACTATCTACGAGTTCGTCCAAACGAGTCTGCGCGTCCGCACCGGCATAGATGTCCTGCAAAGCCTGCGCCCATTCGGTCGTGGTTTCAAAGAACAGCGGCTGCGGGGTGAACTGGATCTTCGCATCATTCGACATGATGGTGTTGAAGGTTTCCAGATAGTTGGTCTGCTTGCCCATCTTCGTCTGGAAGTCAGCATTTTCCCAGATCGAAGCACGAACCGGGTTGACCATGTTGTAGTCCACCGCGCCGGTGGTCAGGAATTCTTTGCCCGTCGCCCACTGGAGGAAGTACCAAGCGGCATCCTTCTTCTGCGAACCGGCATTCATAGCCAGTGACCAAATCCAGATGTTGGTGCGCAGCGCGCCATCGGGGCCCTTCGGGCCGGGGTGCCCAGGCAATGTTGCCCAGCACGCCTTCAGCGGCAGTATCAGGCTGATTCTGGAAGTAACCCAGAATGTCGGCATCGAACATCATGGAAGCCTTGCCAGCGCCAAAGTCTGAACCGGCTTGGTACCAAGTGTAGGTCGTCCACGCTTCGGGACCGGCGCTGCGGATCATATCCGCCCACTTGTTGGTCACTTCGACGGCGCAGGCGCTGTTCATCTGCGGGATCATGTTCTCATCATAGTCCACGCAGCCCTGGCTGGCATACATAGTCATGAATCCGGGGTGAATGGTCGCCCAGTTCAGGCTGCCACGCACCACGATACCAGCGGCTTCAGGATTAACTTCCTTGAGCTGCTTGGCTGCCGCAACTAGTTCGTCCAGAGTGGTCGGTACGGCGATGTTGTTCGCATCGAAGATGTCCTTGCGGTACATCAGAGCGTTCGATTCAAAACCCCACGGCAGCGCGTACTGCGAGCCTTGACCAAGGTTCTGACGACCAGCCTCAAGGTTCCACATTTCGCTGTTACGCAGGTCAGCGAAAATGTCTTCAAAGTCGTAATCCGGGTTGGTCTTGGTCGGGTCATTGATGTAGCCTTCCAGCGGCTCCATCCAACCAGCGGGGGCGTACTGCCAGATCATGTACGCGCCAGTCATGAACACATCATAGGTGCTCGAAGCGCCAGCCGACAGGTCAATCGTGACCTTATCGAAGTAGTTCTGCTCCGGGAACACATCATAGGTCACCTCAATGCCGGTCAGTTCGGTGAACTTCGGCAGTTCAGCAACCAACGCCTGCTCGTAAGGATGCTGGTTGAGCAGCAGTTTCAGGCTGGTGCCTTCATACGCACGCCAATTGAAACTGTCCTGCGCGGCAACAAGGTTTGAACCCAGCGCCACAACGAGGACAACAACGAAAACCAACAAGAACAATTTGCGCTTCATATCTGATTTCACTCCATTCATTAAATGCACTATCTGCTGAACATATCGGGTGAAGTTGACAGTATTCACAATGCCGCCTGCTGCACCTCCTTCACAACAACCTTTTTCCGAATCCTGCAACCGTTCATTGAGTGGCTTGTGCCACTATTCCGGGGAGATCGCCAAGATTTTCAATAACATACGTAGGCGGAGTCGTCATACGTGCCACATCTGCCCGCGTGGATGCACCTGTCATCGTGGCAGCCGTCTGCATACCAGACTGCTGTCCCATGAAAATATCTGTCTCCAAACGATCGCCTACCATCATCACACGCTCTGCGGGCAAGCCCAACCGCTGCAACGCGACAGTCATAATTAACTTGGAAGGTTTGCCTGCCAGTAGCTCCACTTTGCGCCCGGTCATATGTTCCAGCGCGGCGATGGTGCCACCTGCATCTGGAATGCCGCCACCCGGCATCGGACACATCTTGTCTGCGTTGGTTGCAAAAAATCGGGCACCACTCACCAGTGCTTGATACGCCGTGTTCAACTTGCGGTAATCAAGCGTCCGGTCAAATGCCACGACGACCGCATCTACACCATGCGGTTGAATAACATCAAGAGGACTCTGATCGAGGAATTCATTCACAACCTTCAGCCCATGCCCGCGCAATTCGTTGAGCAAATTCTCCTCACCCACGACGTACAGGCTAAGGTTAGGTTCCGTGTGCGACAGATGATAGCCAAGCACAAAGGCCGAGGTGATCACATCGTCTGGCTCAGTCGGAATGCCTAATTTTGTCAGTTTTCGAGCGTAATTCTCACGGGGTTCCAAAGGCTTATTGGAAACAAACAAAACACGTTTACTCAACCGGCGTAACGTCGCAATCGCGTCAACTGCGTTCGGCAAAGCAGACTCGCCCAGATACACAGTGCCATCAAGATCGAAAATGAAACCGTCAATAGGACGTGGCATTCACTTCCTCAACATTGTAGGTATACAAATAAAAACACGTTAACAATCACGATCAAAAAACTGAAAAAGCATTCATGGTGTGATAATATTTGCACAAAAGTTACCATGTCTCCTTATTTTTGTCAACTGTTTCGTTTCAATAACTTGACACTCCTCGTAAGACATGTTATTCTGTGCAAAAATTTGCACAGGCGCTCATAAACTCTCAACGTGAGGTGACTCACAACAACTGGATGTTCACCATTATGGAACAACGAGAAGAATTGCTTGCCACAGTAGCCAGTCTTTACTACAAAATGAACCAGAGTCAGTCTGAGATTGCCTCCCGGCTCGATGTTTCTGTTGCCACTGTATCCCGCTATATTAAGGAAGCGCGTGAGCGCGGAATTATTCAGTTCACCGTCCGAATGCCCATCCCCCGCGATCTCGAAGCAGAGCAAACATTTGTCCGGCAGTTCGGGCTAAAAGATGCCTATATCCTGCAAACTACTGGCGAGGCTGATAGTAATTCCATACTTCAGGGCATTGGCAGACTTGCCTCAGTTTATCTTGAGCATGTGGTGGGTTCTTTCCCCCCCGGGTCCTCCATCGGCGTCGCATGGGGTACGGGCGTCCATGCCGCCGTAAGCGCCCTGCCCGATCACTACGCCCAGAACATTGATGTCGTGCAACTGCTGGGCGGTGTGGGTGAGCTAGTCGTAGATAGTCCCGATCTAGGGAGAATGGTGGCGCAAAAGCTCGGTGGTCGCCATTACGATTTGCACGCTCCCATGCTCGTAGAGCGTGTGGCCTCGCGTGATCTTTTCTTGCAAGAACCCGTTGTACTCGAAGCAATCATCCGCGCTCGGGGCGTCCGCCTTGCCATCACGGGTATTGGCTCACTCAATGACGAAGCCTCTAGCTTCTTGCGGGCGGGGTTGCTCAGCCGATCAGACCTGAGTGTGCTGCGGCAAGCAGGAGCAATCGGCGAAACCTGTGGGCGGTTTTACGACGCTCATGGCGCATGGGAACAGTTTGAAATCAATCAGCGCATCGTCGGCTTAGAGCTTTCTGATTTAAGATTGATTCCGCAGTCAGTCGCCATCGCACGCGGCATCGCAAAAGCGTCTGCCATTCTCGGCGCTCTCAAGGGTGGGTTCACTCGTGTACTCGCCACCGATGACATCACCGCACGCGCCATACTCGAACTGAACAAGCAAGGCTAACCGATCACATTCGTGGAGAACGCCCGGTCAGCCTTGTAAATAGTTGATACCCCATCCAGCGAAAGGGTTCCGGCGGAATCGGCACATAAGGCATCTGGTAGAAGGGAAGTTCGCGCCACCGTTCATCATCACCCGAATACAAATCGGTCAAAATTTGTCCTGCGACATTTGCCAGCGTCACACCATGCCCGCAGTAACCAATCGCATAGAACAGATTCCGGTTTTCGCCCCGCACACCGATCAACGGATGCCGATTCAGCGTGATCCCCAACGTCCCAGTCCAACGACACATAATCGGCGTGCTGGCACTACCCGGCAAATAGCGATTGTTAGTCTGTTCGATTTTAGCGAACGACTTTTGGGCGGAATGCGGCGATCCCGGATAACTGGTTCGGTTCCTGAACAAATAGGCGTATGACTGATTACTGCCCCCGCCAAACACAATATGGCCATCGCGGGTTAGGCTGGAATACGCAATCCGATCTAGATCATCCGAATATCCAGCCATACGTCGCCAACCGATACGGGCTTGGTCTGCCTCAGTCAATGGCGCTGTCGCAAACACATGGGAGTGCAGGGGAAAAAGCGCATCATGGAAATAACCTAGTTTGCCCGTGTAACCATTGGTTGCCAGCACAACCGCTTTCGCCTTAACCTCTGCCTGCGCTGTTCTCAGCGTTAATATAGCCCCTTCTTGTATCCCCAAAACAGGCGACTGCTCATAGATTTCTACCCCCTGCTCTTGAAGAACCGGACGTAAAAATCGGATCAACTGCGCTCCATTAATCTGTCCAGAATTCGGATCAAGAACAGCACCATAAACGCCCTGCAAATCCAATTCCTGTTTCAGCCGCTTTGCGTCAAGATACTGAACCGGAATGCCCATTTGCTGATGAGCCTCGGCTTCCTGATGGGCGGCCTCGGCACGCCGCGAATCAGTGTACGCCGTCAGCGTGCCATCCAACCGATAACTCACGGGAAGCTGATGCCGCCGAATAATATCCGTAATCATCTCGATGCCAGCATGCGTCATCTGGTAAATGCGCAGCGTCATTTCCGGGCTAAGCCCATACATATTGGCTAACCAGTTCAGCAGCATCCCGCCGTTGCGCCCGCTGGCACCATTCGCCAGTGTTTTTGCTTCCAGTAGCACCACGCGCTTTTCAGGATACCGGCGGCTGAAGTGATAAGCAGTAGACACACCGGTAAACCCGCCGCCAATAATCGCTAAATCGGCGCTGATTGTCTCTCGTAGCGGTTCCCCCGGTTGATAATCCGGCGTCTGCTGCACCCAGAGCGAATGGTTGTCATCAATATCGAGGGTTTCAGGGAAAATATGTTTCGCAATCGGATGCGTTTTTGCAGCCAACCGCGTCGCTTGAAACAAGGCTTTTTCGGATCGACTTTTGGCCTGTGGAGATGCCATCACGGTTCTTCCTGATTTATCGTGCTACACCTTCTCTAGTGTATCGCCTTCGCCTCAAACAAACATCCACCACAAACAAAACGACCTTGCCGTATACCGACAAGGTCGCTTTGCATCATGAATGGTTGTTGCGGGGATGACGGGATTCGAACCCGCGGTCTTTGCCTTGACAGGGCAATATGTTAGGCCGCTACACCACACCCCCTATTCAGTTGACGAAGCAAAGTATACCCACCGCTCCGCCCTATGTCAATACAGAGATACAGGAAGAATGGAGGGAATTTCCCCCGTCACCGCAGAGAAAAGAACCCACCACCAACCTTATCAGTCCGGTAGTGGGTTATCACGATGCAGCACTTCACACTAGGGGTTGATAAAGGGTAATCCGCTGCAATCCCCACTCACCGTCCCCATCGTACCCGGCTTATTCAGCCACCATGAATTGAAATAGTTCGTTTTCCACCAGTCCTGCCCGCTGCTATTCCAACGCCCAACTGGAATGAGTTCATAGCCTACCTGCACCTGATCGAAAATCAAAGAAGGGTCAACTGTGGGTTGCGTGTAAATCAGCTCAGGGCCGCTAAACGTAATCAGGCACGGGCCACCCGATACCGATGTAGGAGAAGGTGGGTTTGTGGCCTGCACAGGTGGATTTGTCGGTTGAGGCGGTACAGCGGTCGGCGGCACTGAAGGCGGCGCCATCACATCCAGTCCCACACAGTTACCAGCGGAATTCACCGCC
>CAIPFY010000132.1 GCA_903864435.1 uncultured Chloroflexota bacterium
CGACCAGCAGTTGATGGATGGGTTTCCCCCAGCCGGGGCGCTGCACATCGAACCCCGCCGAGCCATCGGCATTGTTACCGCCCCACTCGAACAAATCCGCCACCTCCACACCACCCCGCGCATCTTTGCTCCCCCCCACCAGATGATGGATGCAGACGAAGCGGAAGGTGGCGGTGCTGCTTTCGAGCGTTGTCCGTAGCCAATCATACTGCGCCCGCCCCAGCGTCCAGTTCCAACCGCCGTTGGGATCATCGGGTCGCGGTTTGTCGAGGGTATACCAGTACGGGTCGAGGACGATGAACAGCGCATCTCCCCACGTCCAGCTATAGTACCCGTCGCGCACCGCCCCCAGATAGGGGTCAACACTCGTCGCGCCGCTGTAGAAGCCGTCCGGTTGCGGATTGGGGTAGTACCGCTGGCGGCTCTGAGTAGACCACAGCGGCAGATCACGGTCACGCCCCCGCGCCAGCAGCCAGCCGAGTTCGCCTTCGTGGTTGCCGTTCACCAGATACAGCGGCACATCCGCGCCCATGCGCTCGAAATGCGGGCGCAGATCGGTGAAGGTGGCCTGCACAGCGGCGGCATCCTGCGGCTTGAGCTTCTCGGTCATGAAAGTATCGCCCAGATTGATGTGGAAATCAGGACGATCGCGCACCACGTTCGCCAGCGTGACCGCGTACAGATCGCCGCTGAACTGCGGGTCGCGGTTGTGGGGGTCGGCATCCAGCGTGAAGGTGAAGGCGCTGCCGCTTACCCGCTGTGTGTGGAATGTATGCTCATCGGATTCGCCCGCATCGGACAGGAAGCGATAGGTATAGGCTGTATCGGGAAGCAGGTCGGTCAGGCGCACTTCCTGCGGCTCACCGGCTTGCAGCACGATGGGGGCCGTCTGCGCCACCGCCCCGCCCGCCCCGTAAGCCACGCTGACCTGCTGCCCCGCCGCCGCCAACAGCGATAGCGAGACTGCGCTGGTCGTCGGGCGGCCCAAGATCACCCCCGGCGCAGCCGCCGCCGGTGCAACCGCCCCTACCGCCGGAACGGTATAGGCATAGGCCATCTCGTCCGGCTGATCGAGGTAGGAACGGATGTACTCGACGGTGACACCCTCCGGCGCAACCGTCACGCGCAGGTGTCCGGTGTTGGGCAGCGTGTCGCCCGTGGTGAACGCCTCACGGTTATAGGCGTTGTAGCCGGGGTCGGCGCACATCGGCACAGTCTGATACACCACGCCATCCCGTTCCTGACGGGCAAAAATATGGTCATGCCCCTGAAAGAACACCGTTACGCCATGCTCCACCATCAGTTGATGCACCGGCAGTTCCCATCCGGGGCGATTCTGTGCGAAGGTGTCCGCCCCATTATGCTCCTTCCCGCCCCACTCGTAGTAATCCGCCCATTCCACCCCGCCCCGGCACGCTCCCAGCACATGATGATGAAACACGAACTTGTAAGGGGCGGCGCTCTGGGCCAGCGTTTGCGCCAACCAGCGGTACTGCGCCTCCCCCAGCGTCCAGCGCCACGGGTCACGGTTGTCGTCCTGACCGGACACGTTATCCTTGCCCGCCCCACCCGGATCAGTCATCGTATTCCAGTACGGGTCAATCACCACGAACAGCGCATCGCCCCATTCCCATGCGTAATAATCCTGTGCCAGATCAATTTCCGGCTTCGGTTCGGCATCCCCCGTATAAAATCCGTCCGGCTCCGGTTGCGGGTAAAAGCGTTTGCGCGCCTGCGCACACAGCGCGGGGACGCTGTTCGCCGTTCCATCCAGCAGCCAGCCCCACTCCATCTCATGGTTGCCGTTCACCAGAAATAACGGCGCGGAATGCGCCACGCTGCCCAGAAACGGACGCTGATTCAGGTACAGGCGGGTGATGGTCTCCGGCGTGACTTCTTTGAGCTTGCTGGCGCGGAAGGTGTCGCCCAGATCAATATAGAAATCGGGGTTATCCAGCGCGGCGCTATTCAAAGTACGCTGATACAACGCGGGATCGTTGTGCTTGGGCGTGCCGAGGTGCGAATCGGCCTGCACGCCGAACACGAACGCCTCGCCCCGGTTGCGGCGGGTAACGAAAGTGCGCTCCATCCCTGCCGCGAAATCCCCCGCGTCCGAACGGAAGCGCACGCGGTAGTAGTAACGTGTGTTCGGCAGCAGGTCTTGCATCACAGCGAGAATCGGTTCGCCGCCGGCTGCACTGATAGGCGGGGTTTGCGCGGTGTATACACCGGAGGCTGTGCCATATTCAAAATAGGCTTCCATCTGCTGCGCGGGGATAATGTTGACCGTCACCGACTGGTCGGTGGGGCGCGTGAGCAGTTCCGAACCCAGAATGTCGGGGTGGTTGAGCGTATCCACGCCCGTTTGCAAGCGGGCAGCACGGGTGATGGCCTGCATCCATACAGGCCAATTCTGCAAACCACGCAGGGAGAACGCGGCACTGGTCATCCCGAAAGCGGAAAGTTTGAGGAATTCGCGGCGGGTAGGCTGTGTCATGGCATAACCTTCTCATTGAACTCGGTGGTCAGGCGTTCAAGCCATCATCCCCCTGTACGGCAGGAACAGGAGGATGGTTTTTGCGCCCCGCCCCGTTGCGGCTTTCAGCAGCCACCACAGGGCGGGGTGAGGAGACTTCCCCGTTAGCTGAACAGGAAGTCCGTGTTGGGAATAGCCGGCATATCAATCGCCTGCGAGTACATGAACGGCTTATCCGCCGTCAGGCCGCCTAGCATTTGCTGACGCATCGCCATCAACTGCGCCTTCTGCGCGTCGGTCAGAGTGGCATTGATGAGCGCGAAGTCCTTAGCGAAGAAGTAGACCACTGCGCCGTCCTGCTGACCGTAGGCATCCATCAGGTTCAGCACGGTTTCGTCATTGATCGTGCCACCTTCCAGCGAGCGCCGCAGTTCGGTAGAGATGGCGCTGCGCGTGGTCACAATGTCCTGTAGGTACGGCAGTTCGCTGTTCACAACATCTTCGATCAGGGCGCTCTGCTCAGAGGTAAGCGATTGCAGGAAGGCCTGCCCCATGTCCGATGTCAGGCTGGAGGAGATGGTATAACCGGGGTTGCCCACCGCAGGCGCATCCTTCATATAGAACGCGCCGAAGTACGTCCCCTGCCGTTCGGGATTGATGTAGGTGTCGGCTTCCACCGAACCCGCATACCAGCTGAACAGGTCGCCGGCGTAGGTCATCACATTCACCTTGACATCATGCCCCAGTCCGCGCAGGTCTTCCGGTTCCTGCGGCTGATTCCACGAGGTCATGCCCACGCCCACCATGCTATCCAGATAGGCCTTCTGGTCGCTGGTCAGCGCGTTCAAAATGCTGCTCATCACTTTGGCGCGTTCGAGCGTGATTTCGCCATCCAGTCGGTACAGTTGAGCGGAGTACGCCTGCACTGCTTGCATATTCAGTCCGGTTGTTCCGGCGGGAATGTCGCCCTCCAGATTGCGGCGGAAGGCATCAATCAGGGTGAAGCGCATGATGGCATACTGATTGATCGTATCCACCTGACTCTCCGCCAACACCTGCAACGCCGCCCGCTGATCTGCCGTCAACACATTGAGCATGTTGAGCGAAGCGTAAGTCAGGAAGTCGGTATTGTGCCCCATGCCGCTAGGGTCATTGTCGCGTAGGTACTGGAAGCCCCACACATCAGCCACCTTGCCGGGGGGAAAGAACGTGTCGGCATTGAAATCGCCGGTCAAGAACGCCAGTGCGCTGAAGGCAATGGTGTTGCGCTGTGCTTCGGGCGATAGCGCCTGCGAGATATTGAATCCCGTGCCGCCATTCTGTCCGCCCTGACCGCCATTCTGTCCGCCCTGCCCACCTTGCCCACCCTGTCCGCCGCCCTGTTGCGGAGCGCACGGTTGCCCGTCAGCGGAGGGCGTGGCTGTCACGGTCTGCCCATCAGCGGTTTGCACTGTCGCGCAGTCGGCGTTACGCGGGGGCTTCTGTCCGCCCTGCCCACCGCCCTGACCGCCACCTTGCTGCTGACCGCCTTGACCACCACCCTGCTGGTTTGGCGGTTGCTGACCATCTGGCGGAGGTTGCTGCTGGCCGCCATTCTGATCGGGCGGCGGCGGATTGCCCTGCTGCGCCTGCGTGGTCAGCGCCAAAGCCAGCATCAGGAGGAGAGCGATCACCATCAAGAGGACGTGACGTGTATTGCGGTTCATCAGATTGCCTTTCATATATGCGCGAGTTGCGGGTTCATCCCCCTCCGTCACACGGCTGCGGCGGAGGGGTGAGGTTGTGCGTTAGGGGCGGTTCGCCGGGACACACGCCAACTGTTGTTGGATTGTCTGGCACGTCCCGCTGATCGTCTGATTGGGTAGAGAAATCTGGCAAGCGGTGTTTTCGGTCAACCCGGAGCAGGCGCTAATCGCTTCCTGCGGAGGGGTGCGCCCACCCTGCCCGTTCTGTCCGCCGCCCTGTCCGGGGGGCTGCTGCTGTCCGCCCTGCCCGTTCTGTCCGGTTTGTCCATTCTGTCCCTGCGGCGGCATCTGTCCGTTCTGTCCGCCCTGCCCGCCCTGCCCGCCCTGTCCGTTCTGTCCGGGGGGCTGCTGTCCGCCCTGTCCGCCTTGCTGCATGTTCAGGCCGGTTGACTCGATGCTCATCGTGGGACGCGCCGCGCTGGTGCTGCCTGTCGGGGTTAAAACTGCGCTGCCGCCGCGCACACAGCGCACATAGTTGCTCACGCGCACCGCATCCCCCTGCGGGCCATGCCCCTGCGGGAACTGATCGGCGCTGCCGGTCTTGGGGTCGCTGCGCTGCGCCCCCGCGCCATGCACATCCATCCAGTCGTTCATGTAGCCCAGCGCCCGCCCGAAGGAGACGTAGGCCGCAAATGCGCCGCTCCCGGACGAGCCGGCGTGGGTGGTGCTGCTCCAGTAGAAGGGATAGTCGGACTGTCCGGCTTCATTGGTGATCGAAGTCACCTGAAACAGCGGGTCAATCGCCGCCGAACCGCTAGTGTCCGGCGAACGGCTGTAATCCACGAGGCTTTGCAGTTCCTTCACGTTTGGCAGCCGCCAATCGGACGCGCCGCCGTAATCCAGTGCTTCGCAGTAGCTTAAAGCTGCTTCCCAGTTCATGCCCGTGCCGCTGTCAAACTGCATCCATGTCAGGCCGGTGGCATTGTCGGTGATCGTGCCGTTGCCGCTGCTCACGAAACTGTTCTGCCCGTAGGCCGTGTTGCCGCGCACATAGAGCACGTAGAAGGTCTTGCTGCTGCTTTGCCCCGGCATCGGCCCCGTGCCATAACCCTTGATGCGCCCATCGGCGAAGTTCACGCCGAACATGGTTGCCTCGCTGCGCATAGTGGTGCTGACATACTTCGTACTGGTGGCGAACTGCGAGTCAATCACGCGCTCGCCCGCCGCCGTGTCACCATACGAGAAGTGGAAATAGCGCGTGTCTATGAACGGTGTGACGGCGCAGGTTCCGTTGCAGCCGCTGACATCCGTCCCGTCGAACAGGATGAGCGAGTACAGTTCCTTGATGGTCGGCAGCCGCCAGTCGGTGTAGCCACCGAGGTTGAAGGACGCCGCGCCGGCCACCGCCTGATCGTAGGTCATTTTCGTGCCGGGGTCTTGCTGCCACATCAGGCCGGTCACGAGGTCGGTGATCGTGCCATCGCCGTTATCCTGATACTGCGCGGCATTCCCGCTGTACTGCGCGTCCTGCCCGTAGAATGCGCCGTTTGCGTCCGGGCAGGCGATCTGCGCCGCGTTGTCGTAGCACACACTCTGGTTGCTATCCACAATGCGGTAGGATGCGCCATCCTGCGCGAAGGCCGGGAGCGACAGGACGCTCAGGATGAGCAGCGCCATAATGAAGGTGACGAAAGTTCGGATGTTCAACGGAAGTTCCTCTCGGTTCAGTTTTGTTCGGTGTGCCGGATGATAAAGGACGGCACGGTTTGTATACTGGCAGTCTAGCCGGTTTCCAAGCCGGAACGAGAGTGGCGGCTGTCATTGCTTGAGGGCGCACTCCCCGACTCCCGTCATTCGTTTTCATGACACGCGGCCTATGTCCCCGCGCCAACCCATGACACCCGTCATGGGTGCGTCGTAGTGTTCCTTGTTATCATGAGGGCATGATGACCTCACACGAACCCGACAGCACCCGCGTGATGAAGATGGCCGCCGGAATCTGGCTGGCCTATCTGATCTGCTTGCTCCTGATTGATGTCCTGATCTATTCCTCGCGCCCCGCACCGGGCGGGGATGTGCTGGGCTACCACGCCCTCAACTTCGCCCCGGCGCTGCTGTTCGTGGCGCTGGCCTTCGCGCAGGGCAAAATCCGCCGCCCGCAGATCACTACGCTGGCACTCATCCTGCTCATCTCCAGCGCGCCGGTACTCGTCCCCAACTTGTTCGATCTCAAGCTCCCGCCCGCGCCGCTGTCCAATCTGGAGGGCATGGTGCTGCGACAGTTACCCGTCCTGATGATCGGGCTGGTGCTGGTGGCGTGGCATTACGACGGCTGGATGATGGCGCTATACGCAGCGGCGGTGAACGCGCTGGAACTGGTGCTGGTGTTCGCGCTGGATCGCTTACAGGGCGAACGGCTGTGGGCGTTCGTGTTCATCGTCATCATCCGGCTCGTGTGCTTCATTGTGGTGGGCATCTTCATCAACCATCTGATCGGCTCGTTGCGCCGCCAGCAGGCCGCACTGACGGCCGCCAACCGCCAGTTGGCGCACTACGCCAGCACGCTGGAAACGCTCACCGTCAGCCGCGAACGCAACCGCATGTCCCGCGAACTGCACGACACAGTGGTACATACCCTCAGCGGTCTGTCGGTGCAGCTCGAAACCGCCAGCGCCTACCTTGATGTGAACCCGGACACAGCCCGGCAGTTGATCGCGCAGGCGTTGCAGGCCACCCGTTCCGGTTTGCAGGAAACCCGCCGCGCCCTCAAATCGCTCCGCGCCAGCCCGCTGCAAGACCTCGGCCTGCTCATCGCCATCCGCACGCTGGCGGCCAGCGCCGCCGAACGGGGCAAATTCGCGCTCGACCTGTCGCTGCCGGAAGGCGAACTGCCGCTGCCGCCCGAAGTGGAACAATGCGTATACCGCATCACACAGGAGGCGCTGGAGAACGCGGTGCATCATGCCAGCGCCAAGCGGCTGATGCTGCATCTGACCGCGCAGGACAACACCCTCATGCTGCGGATTCAAGACGACGGCATCGGCTTTCGCTCGAACCAACCGCATGTCCCCGGTCACTACGGGCTGCCGGGGATGCAGGAACGCGCCGAACTGGTCGGCGGAACGCTCCACATCGAAAGCGCACCGGAACGAGGGACAACCATCCGGCTCATCCTCAAGGACTACCTGCAATGAAAATCCTCATTTGCGACGATCAAGCGATTGTGCGTGACGGGCTGGAACTGTTGCTCAAGCTGGAAAAAGATATCGAAGTGGTGGCGCTGGCACAGGACGGCGCGGAAGCCGTCGAACTGGTGGAGAAGCACCGTCCCGATCTGGCGCTGATGGATTTGATGATGCCCGGTATGAACGGCGTGGAGGCCACCCGCCGCATCCGTGCGCTGTACCCGGAGACGCGGGTACTGGTGCTGACCACCTTCGATGATGACGAATGGGTTTTCGACGCGATCCGCGCTGGCGCGTCCGGCTACTTGCTCAAGGACACGCCGCGTGCGCGGGTGATCGAAGCGGTGCGCGGCACGGTGGCGGGCAAGTCGTATGTAGACCCGGCGGTGGCGGGTAAATTGCTGGAACAGACCGCCAGTCGCCAGTCGCAGCCCACCTCCAAAATCACCGACAAGCTGACCGAGCGCGAGGTGGATGTGCTGCGCTTGATTGCACGGGGGCTGAACAATGGCGACATCGCTGAACGGCTGCACCTTTCCGAAGGGACTGTCCGTAACCACGTTAGCGCGATCTTCGCCAAGCTGGATGTGGCTGACCGCACGCAAGCCGCCATCCTCTCCATCCGGCACGGAATCGAGTAGGGGGCTAGATCGATTCGCGCAGAACCAGCGGGCAGTCAATTTTGTACTGAATCGGAGGATGCGGCTGGTCTTGCAGCGTCATCAAATAGTCCGCCGCCCATTTTCCCATCGCATAATGCGGTAGTTGAACAGTCGTCAAAGCCGGATACATGGTTTCTGCCATCACCGTCAGGTTATCAAACCCCACGACAGCCACATCGTGCGGGATACGCAGCCCCATCGCGGCTAGTCCGCTGTAACAGCCCATTGCGGTGCGGTCATTACCGCAGAAAAACGCGGTGGGCGGATCGGAAAGCTGAAGCATGGCGCGAGTGATATTTGAATTATCTTTGGGCGATTGATCGGTATACCGCACCAACGAGGGATCAAACGCCATACCCGATTCTGCCAACGCCTGCCGGTATCCTTCCAGCCTGCCCTGTGCAGCAGCCAGCGGCGGCAAGCGACCATCCCAGGGATCGCCAAGATTGATAAACGCGATGCGCCGATGACCGCGTTCCAGCAAGGCACGGGTGGCGTTGTAACCGCCAGCAATCTCGTCCGGCACAACGGACGGCAGGGAATAATCTCCAGCGAAGCAGTTCGCCAGCACCACCGGCACCCGCATCAACTGCGCGGGCAGTTCAACCATCCGATGAAACATAGCCGCATAAACCAAACCTTCTACACGGCGCTGAAGCAGCATTTCCATCGAGGAGCGCGTGGTTTCGCTGTCATAACCGGCGCTGACCACCAGCATCATTTTGCCCTGCTGCCACAACGCTTCCTGTGCGCCGCGAATCATATCCACCGCATAAGGGGTGGTCGTCACCTCATCGGTCACAAAGCCGACCAGATTGGAACTTTCTGTCCGCATGTGGCGGGCGCTGAAATTCGGGCTGTAATTCAACTGTTCGATGACCGCCAGCACCCGCGCACGGGTTTCGTCGCTCACAGCCGGATGATTGTTCAGAACACGCGATACCGTACCGCGCCCAACTTGAGCCAGACGGGCAATATCATCAATGGTGGTTTTCATGGTGCGATCAAATGGAACGTGATTCTTCAATGCCATATTCTGTATTAGACCACATTTAGAATGATCCATTGCGCCGGATGTACAGCAATGGATTGGTCGAAAAATTCATGCCACGAAAGACTTGCAACCTTGACAGATTGTGCTACACTATACTTGAAATTGGAAACGTTTCCAACTATCCAATTCAACAAAAACCACGCTGTTTTTGTGATAAAGTAAACAATGGGAACGATCCCGAAGATTGAAGAAGCCATTTTTAGAGGGCGCTCACAAAAATGACACCTGCTCCAACATCTTCCCAAACACACCGCACCACAGTGGATTTTTTGCGCCCCACTTACCATTTCACGCCACCTGCGAACTGGATGAATGACCCTAACGGGGTGATCCAATGGCGCGGCCTGTATCACTTTTTCTATCAACACAACCCGCTTGAAGCCGTTTGGGGCAACATGCACTGGGGACACGCCGTTAGTCCAGATTTGATCCACTGGGAACATTTCCCCATCGCGCTTGCCCCCACCCCCGGCAGCCCGGATGAACGCGGTTGCTTCTCCGGTTGCGCGGTGAATAACGGACTGCCCACCTTCATTTACACCGGCGTGCGCGGCGAAAAATACGAAATTCAGACCCAATGTTTAGCGGTCAGCCATGATGGGCTGCTCACATGGGAGAAAGACCCGCGTAATCCGGTTCTGAGCGAAGTTCCCGCCGTAGCCGGACAAACCAGCGACTTCCGTGATCCGTTTGTCTGGCGAGAAGGTGACATATGGTACATGGTGCTAGGTTCCCGCATCAAAGATGTGGGCGGTGCCGTGTTTCTCTACCGTTCGCCGAATCTGGTTGACTGGGAATATCTACACCCGCTGATCGTGGGCGAACAATCCCGCAACGGTCTGTTCTGGGAATGCCCGAACTTCTTCCCGATTGGCGACAAGTGGGTGCTTCTCCTCTCCTCCAATTTCGGCCCATACGTGCAGGTGCTATATATAATCGGCACTTACGAGAATTTGCATTTCACACCGCTTGCCGAAGGTATACTCGACTACGGCATGATCTACGCTCCCCTCAGCCTCCTGGACGATGCGGGACGGCGGGTGTTGTTCGGTTGGGTACGCGAGACGCGCCCGGATGCCGCCATGCGTGAAGCCGGTTGGTCTGGCGCACAGTCCATCCCGCGCATCCTTTCGTTGGATGCACACCACCGTCTGCTCACCACACCTGCCCCCGAACTGCTGGCGCAGCGCGGCGAGCATTATCATCTCCCATCTGCCGCACAACATGGCGACACACTCCTGCCCGTCGAAGGATGGGCGCTGGATATCGAAGCCACCATCCAGTTTCAGCCGGACGGCCTCTATACGTTGACCGTAGGTTGCGCTGCCGACGGCAGCGAACACACCGATATTCGTTATGACGCGGCGCGGCGGTTGCTGACAGTCGAGTCCTTCCAGAAGGGCGCGGTCATCTCCCGTCATGAAGCGGCACACCCACTCGATGAGAATGAATCCCTGACGCTCCGCATCCTCCTCGATGGCTCTGTCCTTGAAGTAATCGCCAATCAGCGTACCAGCCTGACGCACCGCTTGTATCCCGAAAGCCGGGAAAGCAGCGGCCTGCGGTTATCTTACGAACGAGCACAAATCCACACACTGGATATATGGAAGATGGCATCCATCTGGCATTAAACAAGTGCCTTGCAGGTCAACAGCCTGCCCGAAGATGCCACCCAAAGGAGGTTGAACGGAGCCAAAATTATTTCACAGCGACAGGTAACGTACACGGATTGCTTGGGTATTCGACTTGTTTATTCTGGAGGATCGAGAGTCATGAATCGCAAATTAGCTTTCGTAGTCGTGTTGGCAGCCATGCTGCTAGTTCTGGTCGGTGTGGCCTCTGCCCAAACCCCGACGACCATCACCATGTGGTATCACGGCGCGGGTAACGCGGTGGAACGTGACATCCTGATTGGGATCATCAACGATTTCAACGCTTCGCAGACCGACTGGGCAATCTCGCTGGAAGAATTCCCGCAAATCTCGTACAACGAATCGGTGACTGCTGCCGCTGTCGCTGGCAACCTGCCCGACATCATTGACGTGGACGGCCCGGTGATGCCCAACTGGGCGTGGGCTGGCTACATGGCTCCCCTGAGCCTGCCCGATGGTGCGCTGGATGCCTTCCTGCCCGGTGCCATTGGCAAGTGGAACGATCAGGTTTACTCGGTAGGTCTGTGGGACGCTGCCGTTGCCATGTTCGCCCGCCGTTCGGTTCTGGAAGCCAACAGCATCCGCATCCCGACTCTCGAAGAGCCGTGGTCGCTGGAAGAATTTGATGCCGCGCTGGTGACTCTGCAAGGCACCGGTGAATTTGAATACGCACTGGATCTGGGCACGGCTTGGACGGGCGAATGGTATCCCTACGCCTTCTCCCCGCTGCTTCAGGGCTTCGGTGGCGACCTGATTGATCGTTCGACCTACCAGACCGCCGAAGGCGTCCTGAACGGCGAAGCGGCTGTGGCGTGGGGCGAATGGTGGCAGAGCTTGTTCGAGCGTGGTCTGGCTCCGGGCACCTCGCAAGACGGTGCGGATCGTGAAACCGGCTTCATTGATGGCAAGTATGCCCTCCAGTGGAACGGTAACTGGGCCGCGCTGGCTGCGCTGGAAAAGTTCGGTGACGATCTGCTGTTCCTGCCCGCCCCGAACTTCGGTGCTGGCTCGAAGATCGGTGCCGCCTCGTGGCAGTTCGGTGTGAGCGCCAAGAGCGAACATCAGGATGGCGCCAATGCCTTCATCGCCTTCGCCATTCAGGACAAGTACCTTGCCGCCTTCTCGAATGGTATCGGCCTGATCCCGGCAACTGCTTCGGCTGCCGAAATGACCGAAAACTACAAGGTCGGTGGCCCGCTGGAAGTCTTCTTCGGTCTGAGCCAAGCGCAGGCCATCCTCCGCCCGCCGACCCCCGGCTATCCGGTTATGGCGCTGGTGTTTGAAAAGGCTGCGGCAGACATCGCCAATGGTGCCGACGTTCAGACCACTCTGGACGCCGCCACTGACGAAATCAACGCTGACATCGAAGCCAACGGCGGTTACGGTTTCAGCAGCTAACCCGCCTATTGCATGTATTCCACAGAGGCGCTGCACATGCAGCGCCTCTGCCTTATCAAGCAGGAGTTTGTGGCGATGAGCAGCATTCGTACCGACTCAGCAGCGGCACTCGGCAAGGGCGGTAGATTGAACACTGAGCACGCAGAGACTCTCGCGGGGTGGTTGATGGCAACCCCGGCGATCGTGCTCATTCTGGTCTTTCTAATAATTCCTTTCATCATGGCTTTTGTCTTTTCCTTCACCAACCAGCGCCTATTTTCCCCCAACACGCCTGAATTTGTGGGAACGCGCAACTTCACTGACCTTATGACATTACGCACGTTCTCGCTCGAACCCGAATTAGATGCCAACGGTCAGCCAGTTGTGGATGAAGAAGGAAACTATGTTTATCCCCGTCTGCGCGAGTACACGCGAAAGAATCCAAAGTACCCGGAACTAAACGGCCTGCAAGAGTGGTTCTCATGGACAATCGGCACGACCCGCACCTTCATGCTCTCCAGCGATGTCGTGTTCATGAAGGCGCTTTTTAACACCATCTTCTTTGTGATCGTGATTGTGCCGGGGCAAGGCGGGATGGCGCTTATTCTCGCGCTGCTCATCAACCAGAAGCTACGCGGAATCAACATTTTCCGCACCATTTATTTCATGCCGGTCGTCGTCTCGATGGTGGTGGTTTCCATCCTGTGGCGTTTCATCTATGACGGGCAAAACGGCCTGCTGAACACGCTGCTGGGAATCGTCAGCTTCGGCGGCTTCAAGCCGGTGGACTGGCTCGGCACCACCTCGACAGCCATGCCCGCGCTGATGGTCATGTCCGCGTGGCAGGGCGTGGGCTTTCACATGGTCATCTGGTTGGCAGGGCTGCAAAACATCCCCGAAAGCCTGTATGAAGCCGCTTCACTGGATGGCGCCAACCGCTTGCAACAGTTCCGGTTTGTGACATGGCCGGGGCTGCGGAATACGATGGTGTTCGTCCTCGTCATTATCACCATGCAGGCTTTCGGCCTGTTCACGCAGGTGAATGTGATGACTCGCGGCGGCCCACTGGACTCCACCCAGTCCATCATGCTGCAAGCGGTACAGCGCGGCTATGAAAAACTGGATATTTCCGGCGGCTCAACCATTTCAATCGTGTTCTTCGTAATGGTGCTGGCGATTTCGCTGGTGCAGCGATATCTCACGCGGGAGAAAGATGCATGATCGCTCAACGAGTAAAAACACCGATGGAACGCTGGGTCACTGTCGGGCATTATACGCTGCTGGTGGCGCTGGCTTTCGTATTCATCTTTCCTATCGTGTTCATGCTGATGTCGTCGCTCAAGCCTTCCGAGCAACTGCTGCGAGATACCTCATCCCTCAACGCATTCCTGCCCATTGGCGACATTTCACTGAACAACTACTACGCCGCGTTTGAACGGGCACCGATCTGGCAGTTCATTTTCAACTCGATATTCGTCACCACTTCAACGGTGGTGCTGGGGTTGGTGATTAACTCGATGGCCGCTTTCTCATTCGCCTTCCTGCGTTGGAAGGGAAAGAATGCTGTACTTTCGGTGATTATCGCCAGCTTCATCATCCCGTTTGAAGCCATCGCCATTCCCCTGCTGCTCATCGTCAACACGCTGCCGTGGATTGGCCCGGAAGGGCTGAAAATTAGCTGGCTGAACTCGCTGCATGTGCAGATCATCCCGTTCATTGTCAGCTCGTTCCAGATTTTCCTGTTCTACCAGTTCTTCAAAGACCTGCCGTTTGAACTGATCGAAGCCGCCCGTATTGACGGCGCTTCGTCATGGCAAATTTACTACCGGGTCATCGTGCCCGTGTCCGGTCCAGTATTCGCAACGGCAGCTATTCTGCGCTTTCTGGATATGTGGAACCAATACCTCTGGCCGCTGATGGTCACGCAGTCCGAGGTGTACCGTCCGGTGATGGTGGGCTTGCAATATTTCTTCCAACTCAACGTGGTGTGGGGAGAAGTGATGGCCTATCTCTCGATCATCACCATTCCGGTGCTGATCCTGTATCTGTCGCTCCAACGGGCATTCATCACCAGCATTGCCACCACCGGCATTAAGGGCTAATCCCCGTCCCGGTCATCCACAAGACGCAAACAGGGCGCAGCAGGTTGCGCCCTGTTTGCTGGAACGCGATCAGTCCAGCAGCCCCGGCGACTCAAGGTCGAGGAAACTGCGCAGGAAGCGCACGAAGTAAGACACGTCCGCGTAGTTGCTCACAATACCCACGCTCACGCGGATTGCGCCGGTGACGGTGTGGCCGGTGGTAGCCGAAAGCGCCGCCACATAACGCTCATAGGTAACAGGCGCAGCCGCCACCGAACACTCCTCCACATTCTGCCGCGTCAGGTGGAAGGCATTCTCGCCCGCGCCCGGATTGCAGAAGCACCCCGTCCGCAGCGAAATATGCGCCTGATTCGCCAGTGCTTCCACGAGGCGCACATCGAACATTTCACCGCGCTCATCTAGCAAGTTGAAGGCAATCGTGCCGCCGCGCCCCTCGCTGGTCGTCGGGCCATAAATCTGCACCAGCGGCGAGCCGTTGGAATGGCGTAACACCGTCATGTTGTCCAGTAGATACCCCGTCAGCGCCACCACGCGGCTATGAATGGCATCCATCCCGCACTCCAGCAGATGACGCAAACCGATCTCCACCGCCGGAATGCTCAGGTAATTGACCGTCCCATCCTCGAAGGCGGCTTCATCTTCGGCGCGGACAAACACCGGCGCGAGGGTCGAGACAATCTCCACCGTCCCGCCGGCGAACCAGGGACGGCGCAGTTTCTTCAGCTTGTCGCGCCGGACGATCAACGCGCCGATGCCCGTTGGGTAGCCGAACATCTTGTAGAACGAGAGCGTGGCGAAATCCGGCTTGCATTCGCGCAAGTCGAAACGGTTGGTGGGCAAATAAGCCGCGCAATCCAGCAGCACATCCCAACCGCGTTCCCGCGCTTCCACCACCCACGTCAGATCATGCTGCACGCCGCTGAAGTTGCTCTGCGCAGGATAGGCGAACAGGTTGTTGCCGCCGGGAATGGCCTGCGCCAGCATTTCGCGCAGCGCGGCAGCGTCCATCCGCAGGTCGGGCAGCGTGATCGGCACATAGTTCACGTTCGCGCCGTGCAGCCGTGCGAACTCACGGATGCCGTTGACCGAGTTGTGGTTGTCGAAGGTCAGCATATACTGACCGCGATTCTCGAACGGGTAGCTTTCGCCCACCAGTTTCAGCGCGCCGCTGGCATTCGCGGTGAAAATAATCCGGTACTCGTCCGGGTCGGCATGAAAATACTCGTGGATGGTTTCGCGGGTTTTCTCGACCAGATGAGTTGCGGCTAACGAGGTGGGGTTGAACGAATGCGGATTGCCATACACATCGGCTGCCAGCAGGCGGTGATGCTGCTCCACCTGCGAAGAAGCATATAGCCCGCCGCCCGTGTAATCCAGATACACATGTTTCAGCGCATCCAACCGCTGATACTGTGCTGCACGCAGCGCGTCCAGATGGCGGGTGTGTTCATAGTCGGGATAGCGTCTACAGAAATCGGCCTCGTCCGCCGTGCCATTCCCCTCTGCTTTCGCCAAGCATGCCGCGAGTTTTTCGGCATACAGTCCGTCTATTTCCAGTGCCGGACTGTGACTGCTCATAATGGTATTCCTCCAAGAAACACTTTTGAGAAGATAGCCCCCCGCCAGTCATACGACGGGGGACGTTTGAGATTGCGTTTACAGCCCGAACGAGCGCAGATGATCGCGGTTGCGCTGGGCGCTGTCCTTCGGCGTACCCATACCGGGCAGCACATCCTGTTCGACCACCACCCACCCGCTGTAACCGATCTGGTTGAGCGCGTCGCGCACGGCGGGGAAGTTCACGCTGCCTTTACCCAGCTCGCAAAACACACCATGCCCCACCGAAGTCAGGCCGTCCCAATCATTTTCGCGGGACTGTTGCGCCACGTTCGGCTCTTGATCCTTGAAATGCACATGCCAGATGCGATCTTTGAACTGATGCACGCCGCTGACCGCATCGCCACCGGCGAACGTCCAGTGTCCGGTATCGAAACACAACCCCAGAATGGTCGGGTCGGTCATTTCCATCAGGCGTTTAGTTTCGGCAGGGGTTTCCACGAACGTACCGATGTGGTGATGAAAGACGGTACGCAGGCCGGCTTCGTCCATCACGCGGCGGGCGACCATGTTCGCGCCCTTCGCCAGCATCTCCCATTGGGCTTCGGTCATGCCCATTTCAGGCGTGATGCGTCCGGCATACTTCGACCGCACCGGATCGGCATACGGATCGTTGCCCAGTACCACTTTGCACTCGCTACCGCCCACCGCCGCCAGCAGTTTAGCCGCCCGCACCGCATCGGCGGCGCTCTGCTCATGCTTGCTGGAGTCGTGCAGGAACACGCTCACCCACGAGCCGAGCATACTCAGGTTGCGCGATTGCAGTTCGGCGATCAGCTTTTGCGGGTCGGTGGGCATGAAGCCCCAGTCGCCCAGTTCCGTCCCCACGTAGCCCGTCGCGGCGATTTCGTTCAGCACGCGCAGATAATCGTAGCGTTCGCCTTCCACATTCTCAATCACCCCCCACGAACAGGGCGCATTCGCAATTTTCAACATCGAATCTCTCCTCAAATGATTAATAGGCGATCTTAAAACCCAGCATTCTTTTTCCCACGAGCGAATGACGGCCTTTTCCGCCGCCGCGTAAGCCGACTTCAAGCCCCCACGCGGGATTAAAGCGTCCGTGAAAGGGGTGCGTATAGCCGTTCTGCACCCATCAATACGTTATCCCTGACGGACAACCGCTGTTTTCTGCAATTCTATCCACTGTGGCAAAATGATGCGAAACAGGCTGCCCTGTCCCATCTGGCTTTTGACCTCGATATCGCCGTCGTGCATCTGAACGATTCGATGAGCAATCGTCAGCCCCAGCCCGAAGCCCGGTGTACTGTGGGCTTCATCCTGTCGCCAGAATGTCTCGAAGACGCGAGGAATGTCCGATTCGTGGATTCCCAGACCGGTATCTTGCACCTCGATCACCACTTTTTCCGATTGGCTCAACACGCGCACGGCAATCGTGCCCTCCGGCGGGGTGAAGCGGTAGGCGTTGTCGAGAATTTGCGTGATGGCCTCCAGCAGTTGCGTGGCGTTGCCCTTTACCCGCAGCGGTTGCGGCGGTTGTTGCCATTCCAACAACGGACGATCCCCATATTTCACACGAATGTGCTGGCACACGCCCTCCACCAGTTGGCTGACATTCACCGACACCCGCGCTTCAGGGGCATCACTTTCGAGATTGACCATTTTCAGCAGCATATCCACCAGTTTCGAGGTGCGCTGCACCTGTGCCTGAATGGTTTGGGCTTTCTTCCGGCGGCGATCGGCATCCTCAATCCGTTCCAACAGAGCCGCGCTGGAATTGATGACCGTCAACGGCGTGCGAAATTCGTGGGCAGCATGTTGAATAAACTGGTTCAGTAGATGGATACGCTCTTTTTCGAGCATAATTTCCATCTCCTGTTCGCGCATTTGTTCACGCTCGGCAATCGCCTGCTGTTCGAGGGTGACATCGCGCAGCGTGAGCGCCCAACCGGCCAGTTCGTCATTTTGCTTTTCGTAAATCGGGGAGAACAGCAGGGTGATGAACCCCGGCTTGCCGTCCACATACCCGTTCACCGTCCGGTTATGAACGGAAGCGGAGGCCGACTCCAGCGTCCAAATCTCCCGCATCCAGTCCGGCAGCACGTCCTGAATAGGCTGACCGACCAGCGTAGACCGATTTTGGCGGGAGCCGAGGAAGCGCAGGGCGCTGGGGTTGGTATCCACCACGCGCTGCATCCGATCCACCACGATCATGCCGTCCTGCAAATTGTCAATCAACGTGTTGCGGGCAATCGGGACGATTTCGAGCAAGCGTCGCCCGAACATCGCCCACAGGTACAAGATACTGGAGAACAAAAACAGAACGGTGGTGATGTCAAACAGCTTGGAAACCGGCGCGATGACCTGCGCCATATTCCCGACCAGCGGGATCAGCACACCCACAAAGATGAGGATTAGTTGCTGCCGATACAGCCCTTTCGCCTGCCAGATCGCCCGGATGAGCAGCAGCAGCGAACTCATGAACAGCGCATAGGAATACACGACCACAACAGGATAAAACATCCCACGCGGCCAGTAGTAGACGATCAAATCAGAGCTTTTGTGAATTTCAGGCGAAAGCGTCCACAACAAGCGGAGGGCATCATTCGACATCACCAGCATACTCGCCAGCAGCGGTTCAAGCAGCAGCGCCAACCGCCAGCGCCGCAGCCAATGGTCGAAGCCGATGAAGCTCATCAAGAAGGCGAACCACAGGTTGGGCGCGAGAATGCTGGCGATCCACTGAATGCGAAACCACTCCATCTGCCACGACATATCGCTGACGCTGATGCGCGTCCCCTGCGCAAACGCCCACAGCCCATTCCCCGCCATCAGCAACAATAGCGGGATGGCAGATCGCGTCTGGCGACGCTGCCACGCGCCATAGGCTCCCGCCCACGACACCAGCGCCGTTATCCATAACACGACCGAGAAAACGGATACCTGTAACACATTGCTCCTGTGACCCGTAACAGGCCGATTCATCCGCGTGGCCTGCGGCGCACCGCATCCGGCGCAACGACTCCGACGCTTAACGTGAGTATAGCGTATACGCAACCGGAAAAGGTCTATGATTGGCGAATGTCGCCATACGGTCTAGCGGGTTTCGCCACTTCCGATTCTAGCCGTTGCGGCAAAATGACGCGGAATTGGCTCCCCTGCCCAACCTCGCTGTAAACTTCGATTTTACCCTGATGCAAGCTCACAATCTTTTGAGCCACCGCCAACCCCAGCCCGAAACTCGCCTCTGGGTGCAGCATATCTTTCCGCCAGAACATCTCAAAGATGTGCGGAAGATCCGCCGCCGAAATGCCGATTCCGGTATCCTGTATGCAGATGCACACTTGATGATCCTGCACAGTCATGCGCACGGTGATCTTGCCATCCGGCGGGGTGAAACGATAGGCGTTGTCCAGAATCTGCGAAACCACATCCATCAACTGCTCAGGATTGCCGGATACGCGCAGGCTATCCGGCGGCGGCAGCCAGTCCAGTGCAGGCCGTTCACCGTCTGCATAGGTCGCATTCCGGCATAGATTATCCACCAGCAAGCCCATATTCACCGGAGTCCAGCGTTTAGTCGGTTCGCCTTCCAGATTGACCATTTTGAGCAGCGTATCCACCAACGTAATCGTCCGCTGCACCTGCTCCTGAATGCTGCGAGCTTTCTTGATGCGCTTGTCCCGGTCTACAATCCGTTCCAGCAGAAACGCGCTGGAATTCATAATCGTGAGGGGCGTGCTAAATTCCTGCGCGGCATTCCGAATAAAATATGTGAGCAGGTTCATGCGCTCGTTTTCCAGCCGAACCTCCATCTGCCGTTCGCGCAGATGTTCACGTTCGATCTGCATTTGCTGTTCCACCGTCACATCGCGTAGGTTCAGCACCCACCCTAGCATTTCAGAACTCAATGCTTTGTGGATGGGGTACATCTGTACCACCACATACGCCGGTTGCCCGCCCATATCCACCTTCAACGTCTGCTTAATTGTCGCGGGTGACAGATACAGCGTCCACATCTGCTGCATCCACAGGGGAAGGACATCGCGTATCGGGTTGCCGATCAGCATCGAGCGATCCAGCCCCGTGCCGATAAAGCGATACGCGCCGGGGTTCAAATCCGCAACGCGCAGGTTTCGATCCACCACGATCATCCCGTCCGGCAAGTTGTCAATCACGGTATTGCGGGCAATCGCGCCGATTTCGAGCAGCTTATGTCCGAAGATCACCCACAAATACAACACCCCGCACACCGTGAATAAAATCGTGGTGATGTCTACCAGCTTGGAGAGACGGAACACAAGCTGAAGGATATTACCGATTAAGGGAGTCAGTCCGGTCAAGAACACGACGATATGCGGCAGGCGTTCAGGCGCAGGGGTTCGCCGGATGGTGCGGACGAGCAACACCAGCCCCGCCAAAATCAACATATAGAGGTACAAAACGATCCCATAGTAAAGCGGGGCGGGCAGAGCATAGTACACGCGCAGGCCAGCAATCACATTCGGTTCAAACTGAACCGAGATGAGATGATGGCTTTCATTGGTGAGTACCAATGCGTAGAAGATCAACAACGGCACAATCAGCAGCACCATGCGGCGGCGCGTGAGCCAGCGTTCATAACCGATGAAACGCAGAACGAACGAAAGCCACAGCAGCGGAACGATCAGGATACCAATCCACGTCAGGCGCAACCAGCTTAATTCCCACAGCTCATCGGACGACGAAATCCGCATCGCAAAGCAAAGCGACCAGAACCCGCAAGCGATCAGCAGCGCCACCAGCAACCGCGCCATACGGTTTTCGCCCCGGCACCATGCCGCCGCCGCCACCGACCACGACACGGCGGTGGAAAGCAATAAAATCGTCCCATAAACAGAGAACTGCCACACGTTACACCCGCACCTCAGCCGGAATAACTGCCATACTTATCGCCCACCGTTGCCGATTCGTTCATCACTATAGCCTGTTCTTATATGAATGCACATTACATCACCAGTGACTCTAAAAGTTAAGTGATCTCCCAGAATCGAACACCGATCATCTTCAGGTTTTCGCGGCTAGGCCG
>CAIPFY010000133.1 GCA_903864435.1 uncultured Chloroflexota bacterium
CGATTTCACCGGATTCCCCTTTGTTCCGCTTGGCAGGCCGCCGCCGCCGCGCTCACTGGTCGCCAAATCGCTTGCTGATATTCACGTTGCGCTGGCTCGGAATGGCCGCCAGCGTGCTGGTGCTGGCATGGGCGCTGGTGCTGCAAGGGTATGACATGCGAGATTCTCCGGGCAGCACCTATAGCAGCAATTTTCTGGCGTTTGCTTTTGTCATTAGCATCCCGCTGGTTGTGCTGATGGATTTTCGAGTGCTGATCGTGACCTCGAACAGTATTGCGGGCGAAGTGACTGCCCGCCGCTGGGATGTGTTGCGGCTGACCCCGATTTCCTCAGCCTCCATAACTCGTGTGCTGGATGCCATCGGTCAGCTGCGCGTGTGGCGCTTCATGACCATCCTCAGCGGGTTGCGGGCCACCATCGTCGTGTTGGTCGTGCTGACTCTCGTATTTCAAAATTTCGCCAACCGGATTGTCCTCCGCTTCGAGGATGTTCTGCTCTGGATGACTCTCGCCCTTTTCGCCACCGTGTATGTGTTGGAACCTTTCTGGCGAATGCGGGCGCTGGTGGCGTTGGGGTTGTGGTTATCCTCTCGCTTCCGCAACAGCCTGTCGCTCGTGCTGGTTGCATTAGGGAGCGTGTTCGCGGTATGGCTGTCTCAGGTGGTGATTATTGGAACGATTTTTGGGGTGATGGTTCGTGTCCCTACCTCTGAAACATGGATGTCCTATTTGTCGGTGTTGCTGCTGTGTGCGCTCACCGGCTTGATTGTCTACGCCTACTATCGCATCCTGCGCGGCGTGAGCTTGCGTGCCGTCGAACGCCGCCTTGAGCGATTGACCGAGTAGCGGTTGTTCGTGGTTATAGGGAGGTGAATGATGTGGCGATGGATTTCCCCGTATAACGACATTGATTCCGATTCGCCGCTGCTGCGACAGATGGCAGGCGACCACTACCGCGACCACTGGCAACCGAATCGCTTGCTCAGTTACACGCTGCGCTGGTTTGCGATTGGGGCGGGCGTGACGGCACTCGCCTTGTTTCTGTTTGTACAGCTTAATCAGTTCAATGCTGTAGGCATCATCTTGTTTTTGTCCTTTTTTGCGGGATTAGTGCTGGATTTTCGGGTATTGACGACGACTACAAAGGTGTTCCGGGGCGAACAAGCACCCTTCGATCGTAACCCGCTGACGGCGGTGGACAGGGTATGGGCGCTGAATGCGATTGGTCAGCTTCGTAACTGGGGCTGGATGAGCGTTTTTTGTGGTGTACGCGGAATGGTTGTCGTATTTCTGTTGTTGGAGGGTCTAGACCGGGAATTTTCATACGTAGGTCTGCTGGCATTTGTATATGTGGTAGAACTCTACTGGCGAATGCAGGCGTTGGTGGCGTTAGAGGTGCGGGTTACATCTCGTTTCAGACATTCTTATCGGGTTGTGTTGGTTTCTATCGGGCTAACCATCGCTATCACGCTCTTGGAGGTGGGTATTTTGTTCGCAGGATTGCAGGTGATTTTAGCGCCTGCTACTGAGGCTCTTTTTCGTTATCTTTACGACCATAGGAGTCAATATAATCAACCTGCGTGTTGTACAGATGAAATAGATGCTGATCTACTGAAGATCGAAACGGCTATTGATAATGCGCTGCTGGTGTTTGCGCTCGTGATGTTGCCCGTCCTGTACGGTTTCTTTCGCATCCTGCGCGAATGGGGGCTGCGTGGTGCTGTGCGCCGCCTTGAGCGTTTCAGCGAGTAGGCAGGCGTGGGGGAGCCGTGCGTTTACGCGGGTAAGGCCGTCATGCTACAATCGCGACGGTAGCATAGCTATGGATGAAATGAGGCTGGTTTGCGACGCCTGTTGTTGTTGATTGGATTGGCGCTGCTGCTGGCGCTGGCGGTGTGGTTGAACCGTCAGTCGGCACAGTGGCATTACATTATGCCGGTAGAAGCGGGCAAGGTGGCCTATCTCGCCACTTTTGATGCGTTCCCCGAAGACTGGAATCTGGCACAGGGGCGATTGAAATCCGACATTTTGCCGGAGGGCGTGCTGCGAATGGACGTGGGCGGGGTGAACAGCCTGCCCTTCGCGGAGGCGCATCCCTTTTTCGCGGATTTCGATGCGCGGGTGCAGGCCACGCCGGTAGGTGGCCCGCTGAACAACGGCTACGGGATGATCTTCCGTTTGCAGAACAAGGGCAACGCTTCGCCCGATGACGACGATTTCTACTTGTTTATGGTCAGCAGCGATGGCTACTATCAAGTGGTGCGCTCGGTCAACGGCAATAGTCGTGAGTTGAGTACATGGGTACCGTCCCCCGCTGTCGTGCAGGGCGTGGGCGTGATGAACACGCTGCGGGTGGTGGCGAAGGGGGCGCATTTCCGCTTCTTCGTGAACGGTCAGGCGGTGCAGTTGTGCCTGCCGGATGAACCGACGGCACGCAGCACCTATAACGAGCGCACCGGAGAATGTTTGGGCGGCAAGATGGTGGATGAACTGGTAGACGACTCCATTGCCAACGGGCAGATAGGCGTGGCTGCGCAGACCTTCGACGAGATGGGCGTGGTGGTGGATTTCGACAATCTGGTGATTTACGGGCCAGAATAACCATGAAAGTGCATTTGCGTACCCTCGGCTGTCGCCTGAACCAGAGCGAAATTGACGGCATGGCGCGGCAGTTCCGGCAGCAGGGGCATGAAATCGTAGACGACGCGGCGCAGGCCGATTGGGTGGTGGTGAACACCTGCGCGGTGACACAGGATGCCAGCCGCAGCAGCCGCCATCTGGTGCGCGAACTGCACCGCGCCAGCCCCGACGCGGCTATCCATGTGACGGGATGCTATGCCCAGATCGCGCCGCAGGAGATTGCCGCCCTGCCGGGGGTGGCTGGTGTCGTGCCGAACCTCGACAAAGACCGCCTCGTGCCGATGGTCAGCGGTCAGGATGCCCCCCCTTTTGAACTCGAACCGATCAGCCGCCAGAACAAACTGGGCGCAGTCGGACGCACACGGGCGTTTGTGAAAGCGCAGGACGGGTGCGATAACGCCTGTACGTTCTGTGTGACGACGGTGGCACGGGGGGCAGGGCGTAGCCGTTCGGTGGATGAGGTTGTGGCGGAAATTCGCTATTTGCAGGCACTCGGTTATCAAGAGGCCGTCCTGACCGGCGTGCATTTGGGGAGCTACGGTCACGATTTGGGGCGGCAGCAGAGCGACGGGCTGGCGGAACTGGTACGCGCCATTCTGCGCGAGACGGACATCCCCCGTGTGCGGCTGTCTTCGCTCGAACCGTGGGATTTAACGCCCGACTTTTTCGACCTGTGGCAGGATAGGCGCTTGTGCCGCCATTTGCATTTGCCCCTGCAAAGCGGTTGTGATGCCACGCTCAAACGGATGCTGCGGCGCACCAGTCAGGAGCAGTTCCGTGAGCTGATGGCGGCGGCGCGCAGTCGGATGCCGGACGCAGCCATCACCACAGATGTGATCGTCGGCTTTCCGGGCGAGAGCGAGGACGAATTTGCTATCAGCGAAGCCTTCATCACCGAGATGAATTTCGCCGGAATGCACGTCTTTCGCTACAGCAAGCGTCCGGGGACGGCGGCGGCACGGATGCGCGGGCATGTGGCGGAGGATGCGAAGAAGCAGCGCAGCGCCCGTTTGCTGGCGTTGGCCGCCGCTGGCGAACGCGCTTTCGCGGAACAGTTTTGCGGCGCGGCGCTGCCGGTGCTGTGGGAACAGGTGGCTGGAGCAACCGAGGACGGTTTCGTGAATGTCGGGTATACTGAGCATTACATTCGCGTGCGTTGTATTCATCCGCGCCCGTTGACGAACCTTGTGCTGCCTGTCGAGTTGACCGCCTATGCGGACGGGCAGTTGGTCGGGCGGTTGCGTCGGGATGATCTCGCAGCGGATGAAGCAGTCGTCACGCACTATTCAGGAGCATAAGCAAGAATGGAAGACATCAAGACGAATCTGAACGTGGCGTTAAAAGAAGCGATGGTCAATAAGGATGCGCTGCGCCGTGATGTGATTCGGATGCTGTTGAGCGCGATCAAGCAGATTGAGGTGGATGAGCGCAAGACGCTGACACCGGAAGATGCCGTTGGCGTGTTGCAAAAAGAAGCCAAGAAGCGCCGCGACAGCATTGAAGAAGCTCTGCGGGTGGGGCGTGCTGAAATCGCTGAAGAAGAAAAGACGCAGCTTGCCGTCCTCGAATCGTTCCTGCCCAAGCAGCTTTCCCGCGACGAGATTGCGGTGCTGGTGCAGGCCGCAATTGCCGAATCTGGCGCGAGTTCAGCGAAAGAAATGGGCAAGGTCATGGCGGTGTTGATGCCCAAAGTGAAGGGGGTCGCGGACGGGAAGCTGGTCAATGAAGTTGTCCGCGAGTTCCTAAAGTAAAGCGCAGAATTCCGCCGCAATGATTGACTCGTTCGCCAGATTGATCGAAACGCTTCTAGGCGTTGATCCTTTACAGACGCGCCGCGTCCTGCATGTGGCCGGGGTGGCGGTTGCGTCGGTTTCTTTCGTGTTGATTGCTACGCTGCTGGTCGCCTATGACAGTTTGTTTCTGGGGGCGAACGACATCGCATCGCTGAAAGTGGGCGATACGGCTCCGCAAGATGTGCGTTCGCCCACCAGCCTTGCTCCATATATCAGTCAGGTGTTGACCGATCAGCGCAAAACCGAGGTGCGGGCCGGGATGCCGAATGTGTATTTCCCGCCCGATCCGGCGGTTTCCCGGCAGCAATCGGATTTAGCCCAATCCATCCTCGGTTATGTGGATCATGTCCGGCGTGATCCGTATGGGACAGCCCAGCAGAAAACACAAGACCTGAAACAAATTCGTGATCTCAAGCTGGATGAAGCGGTGATCGCGTATTTGCTGCAACTGGATGATGTTCAGTGGGCGGATGTGCGTGACCAGATTACCAGCGTTCTCGAACGGGTGATGCGCGGTGAAATCCGCGAGGATACCTTGCTGGCGGTGGTGGCGCAGCTTCCGATTCAGGTGAGCGTGCGCTTTGACGAGGAAGAAGTTAGCTTCATCACGGCTGTGATTGAAGGGTTAATCCGCCCGAACACCCGGCTGAACGAGGATGCAACCGAAACGGCGCGTGAGGAAGCTGCGGCGAACGTGGTGGTGCGCCGTAGTTTTGAGCGCGGGCAGATTGTGGTGCGATCTGGCGAACGCATTGATGAGGCGACTTACGAAGCCTTCGAGAAACTTGGCCTGCTGGAGTCGGTCAGTCGCAGGATGCAGGAACTCGTGCGGGCGTTGATGGCGGGCATCACGCTGATGGTCGTCATCGGGTTGTATATCGCCCGCTTCAAGCCGACGTTATTCGTATCGTCGCGGTTTATGCTGCTGCTGGCGACCATCTTTATCGTGATTTTGCTGGGGGCACGGATGGCGGGCAGCGCCGGACAAATCTACCTGTACCCAACGGCGGCGCTGGCGTTGCTGTATGTGGCGTTGGCCGGTGCCGAAGTCGCTGTCATCGGAACGTTTGGGATGGCGGCGATGATCGGTTTGATGCAGGGAAATTCGCTAGAAATGGCGCTGTTGGTCGGCGTGGGCGGGATTATGGCGACGCTCACGCTGCGCCGCCCTGAACGGCTGAACGGCTACTTCATGCCCGGTGTGCTGGTGGCGCTGACCAATGTCGCGGTGATTGTGATTTTCTTTCAGGGCGATACGACGCTGGCGGGCGTGGATGTTAGCCTGCTGGTGCGCGTCATCTACGGGCTGTTGAACGGAATTTTTGCGGCGACTGTGGCGTTGGGCGGCATCTATGTCATTACGGTGCTGTTTAACCTGCCGACAGGCTTGAAACTGGTTGAACTGAGCCAGCCTAACCAGCCGTTGTTGCAGCGCCTTTTGCGGGAAGCGCCGGGAACTTACCAGCATTCGCTGCAAGTGGCGAACCTTTCCGAACAGGCTGCCAGCGCCATCAGTGCCAATGCCGATCTGGTGCGCGTGGCCGCCATGTATCATGATGTGGGCAAGATGCTCAATGCGGCCTTCTTCACCGAAAATCAGGCCGAAGGGGTGAACCCCCATGACACGCTGAACGATCCGGTGCGGAGCGCGGCGATCATCATCAGCCATGTGACCGACGGCGACAAGATTGCTCGCCAGTACCGGTTGCCTTCCCGTTTGCGCGAGTTCATCCTCGAACATCATGGCACGCAGGTGCTGCATTTTTACCAGCAGGCACTTGCCCGTGCGGGTTCGGGCGAAGAAGTGGATGAGGAACAGTTCCGCTATCCGGGGCCAGCGCCGCAAAGCCGCGAAACGGCCATTTTGATGCTGGCCGATTCGTGCGAGGCAGCGGTTCGTTCCCGTAAGCCCACCAAGAAGCAAGATATTGTCGAGACAGTCGGGCAGATTGTGGAGAGCAAGATCAAAGCCGGACAGCTGGATGAGTCTGGCCTGACGCTGAATGACATCAGCACAATTCGGCGGGTTTTCGCGGATATGTTGCAAGCGGTGTTCCACCCGCGCATCAACTACCCGGCGATGCTCGCTTCCAAGCCGCTGCCACAGGCGCAGGTGGAGCCGCCTCCTGATGTGATGCCGCGTATCTTCTCGCCCGTGAACGGAAGCCTTTCCCTGCCCAAGCGCGAAACGGGCGAACTGGATCGCATTTACCGCGCCCCGGAGTCTGCGCCAGAGGAGTCTTTGCCCGAACTGCGCCGTTACACGCCAGCGCAGACCACCCGCGAAACGCCAGTGGTGAAAATCTTGCTGGATGATGTGGACGAATCGCCGTTGCCCACAGTGCCGCCGCTGCCCCGTGCGGGCGAGTCTCGTGGGGGGGCGAACGGCGCCGAGGGAACCAAACCGATCAAGAAAGATGCACCGGAAGAACAGTGAACAATGGCATTTGAAATTGACATTCAGCTAGAAGGGGATTACGCGGTCAACGAAGGCGGCCTGCGGTTGGCAGCGTTCACCGTGTTGGACGCCCATGAAGTTCATCCTGACAGCGGGCTAACGGTGGTCATTACCTCCGATGATTTTGTACGCGGACTGAATATGCAGTTTCGCGGAATCGATTCGCCGACGGATGTGCTGTCCTTCCCGGCAGATGAGCCGCTGATTGATGATTCGGGCGAGGAAGAGCCGCCCTATCTAGGTGACATCCTCATTGCCTATCCGTATGCCTCGGCGCAGGCAGCACGTGAAGGTCATGCGCTGGATGACAGCCTCGCGCTGCTGGTGGTGCATGGCACGCTGCATCTGCTCGGTTATGACCACGACACGCCGGAGAACCGCGCCGAGATGTGGGCGGCACAGGCCGAGGCGCTAGGTGTGTTAGGCATTTCGGAGGCGATTGTGCCGGCGCTGGAGGAGGGCAAGGATGACGCGCACTAAAAAGGTGCTGGATGCCCTGACCAGCACAGCGCGAATCAACCCGGATGATTACAGCCCCGGCAGCAGTCCCAACCGTATTGAAAGCCTCGGCTTTGCGCTGGCGGGCTGGCTGTACATGCTGCGCTACCAAAAGAACACGCGCATCATGTCGGTGATGAGCATCCTCGTGCTGGGTGTGGCGCTGTGGTTGCAGGTGAATTTGCTCTCGTTGGCGATCCTGATTCTGACCATTACCGGCGTGTGGATGGCGGAGTTTTTGAACGCGGCAGTAGAAGCCGTTGTGAATCTGGCTTCGCCGGGGTATCACCCGATGGCGAAAGTGGCGAAAGATGTGGCTGCCGCTTCGGTGCTGCTGGCGGCGCTGGCGGCGGCGCTGGTGGGTGTGCTGTTGCTCGGCCCGCCGCTGTTGCTGCGGTTGGGGTGGTGAGGACGATGCGCTGATGGATGATTATGAACGCTGGTCGCAGGATGAACCGGAAGTCCCGCCGGACGAGTCGCCGGAGATGGACATCCCCGACGAGATTGCGCCGCCTGTTTTGCCGCCCATGCCGGATGTGGACGACTTGCCGCCTGTGCCAGCCGCGCTGCCCCGCACCAGCCGCGCCCGCGAACGGCATGAACGGCGCAAACAGCAGAAGATGGCGGATGCTGCCGTGCCGATTGCGCCCACCCGCCAACTGCGCCCGTCCGGCGGGTTCAAACTGCCGGAGATTCATATCCCGATCAACCGCCTCGTGGTGTACGGGCTGGCGGGTGCGATCTTCCTGATGCTGGTCATTTTCGGCATCGGGCGCTTCAAGAACGAACCGGTGCAGGTGGCAACCAATGCGATCTGGGTGGATAAAGAGTGGTCGTATGGCAACCGCAACGATGCCGACATTGCCGCGCTTGCCCAGCGGTTGCGCGATCATCGCGTGGGGACGGTGTATGCGTGGGTCGGGCTGTTGCAACCGAACAACTCATGGACGGATATTGCTGAGTTGGATAAGGCCAAGAGCTTCGCCAAACAACTGCGGGCGGCTTATCCCGAACTGGCGATTTACGGCTGGTTGAGCATTGGCTCACAGGGGGCGGACGGCAATAACCGTCTGGGTGATCCCACCGCGCAGCAGATTATCGCGGATTTCAGCAAGCGCGTTGTGACCGATCTAGACTTCGATGGCGTGATGCTGAACATTGTGCCGGTTTCGGATGGCGATGAGACGTATCTCGCGGCGCTGCGCAAAGTGCGGGCGACCATCGGCACGGACTCGCGTATGGCGGTGGCTGTGCCGCCCGACTGGACACCGGAGGAAGTGGGCGTACCCATCCCGATGCAAATCAAGCCGGGGACGGTGTGGGCGAAAGAGTTCAAGCAGCGTATTTCGCTGTTAGCCGATCAGATCATTGTGACCGCTTACAGCAGCGGCCTGACCGCCGCCGCCGATTACAGCGCGTGGATGGCCTATCAGGTGGCGGCCTATGCACAGGCGGCTGCCGAACTGGAGAGCCAGACCGAGATTTACATGGGCGTTCCCACTTACGAAGGTCAGCCGCCGATGCACGATCCAGCGGTGGAGAATGTGGCCTCGGCGGTGGCCGGGGTGCGGGCGGGCTTGCAGCAGGCGGGTGCAGCAAGCTCACTGGTGAAGGGGATCGCCATCTATGGCGAGTGGGACACCACCCCGCAGGATTGGGAACAAATCCTGTCGTTGTGGGTGAATTAGCGGCATGTTTTGCAGGTGGCAAGGGGGTGGTATGAACACCATACCGCCCCCTTTTTGCGTCTGGTGGGTTATTTCGCCAGTTCTTCGTAGAAGCAGATGGCGGTGGCGATGCCTTTGTGGAACATCTCAATCGTGTAGCTCTCGTTCGGGCCGTGTGCGCCATCGCTGCTGAGGCCGAACCCCATCAGGATGATGGGCAGGTTGTTCAACTGGCGCTGGAAATCCGCCAGAATGGGTAACGTGCCGCCGCCGCGCTCGAAGATCGGCTTGCGCCCCCAACCGCGCTCATAGGCGACGGTGGCGGCTTGCATCGCGCTACTGTGCAAATCCATCACCGCTGGATAAGCCTCCGCGATCAAACGCACTTCGGCGTGGACGGTGGGCGGGGCGATGCTGAGTAGGTAGGCTTTCACTTGCTCGAAGATGGCGCGGGGTTCTTGGTTCGGCACGAGGCGGCAAGAGAGTTTCGCCAGCGCCTTCGCCGGTAGCACGGTCTTGGAGCCTGCGCCGTAGAAACCGCTGACGATGCCGTTCACTTCCAGCGTAGGCCGTGCGCCCACGCGCTCGTGCAGTTCATAACCCGCTTCGCCCCAGAAGCCGCTAACCCCCGACACGGCTTTCCAGTCGGCTTCGGTGGGGGCGCTGTGGCGCAGCGTTTCGCGCTCGGTGGCGCTCAGTTCCGCCACCGCATCGTAGAAGCCGGGGACGGTGATGCGGCCATCCGGCGCGTGCAGGGCGGCGATCATTTCGGCGATCACCTGTGCTGGATTGTGGACGATGCCACCGAAACCGCCGCTATGCAAATCCTGCGACGGGCCGACCACTTCCAATTCAAAGTACATCAGGCCGCGTGTGGCGTAGCAGATCGAAGGCTGGTTCATGTCCTTCATGCCCGTGTCTGAAACCACGCACACATCGGCCTTGAGCAGGTCGCGGTGCTGTGCGACGAACGCGCCCAGATTGGGCGAACCGATTTCTTCTTCGCCTTCGATCAGGAATTTAAGGTTGACGGCGGGCTTGCGGCCTTCGGTCAGCAGCGATTCCACAGCTTTGACCTGCGCGAACACCTGCCCCTTGTCGTCGCTGGAGCCGCGTGCGTACAGTTTGCCGTCGCGTTCCACCGGATCGAACGGTTCGCTGTGCCAACCATCCGCGAGGACGGCGGGTTGCACATCGTAGTGACCGTAGATCAGGACGGTGGGGGCGTTCGCGCCCGCGCCCAACCACTCGCCATACACCACCGGATGCCCGGCGGTGGGCATGATTTCCACGCGGCTGAGGCCGATACGACGCATATCCGCCGCCAGCCATTCCGCCGCCCGCAGCATATCCCCGGTGCGGGTGGGGTCGGTGCTGATGCTAGGGATGCGAACGAGGTCTTTCAACTGGTCGAGAAACGCGCCGCGCTGAACATCGGCATACTGGAGTGCGGTCATGTAGATTTATCCTTTGGTAAACTCGGCATAAAAATAGGCGGCGCTTTGAACATCTCGAAATGCGAATCAATATCGCTGTGGGGTTGAGTCATGCCTGTGTCTTCGCGCCGATATTGTGATAGAAAGCGATCATGGTCTGGATGCCGCGCTCCCAGATGTTCAGGTAAACGTGTTCGTTCGGGCCGTGCGCGGCGCAGCCTTTGTAGCCGAACGAGAGCAGCACCATATCGGTTTTGAGTTCGCGCTGGAGGTCTACGACCACCGGAATGCTGCCACCTTCGCGCACGAAGAACGGTTTCTTGCCCCACACCGTTTCCAGCGCGGCGCTGGCGGCCTGCACCGCTGCCCCGTGACGGTCAATCACGGCGGGTTCGCCCGTTTCCAGCAGTCGGAATTCTGAACGCACGGTGGGCGGGGTGATGCTGGCAATAAAGTCGCGCAGTTTTTCGTAGATGGGGACGCTGGTCTGATCGGGGACAAGGCGGCAGGAGATTTTGGCGAGGGCGCGTCCCGGCAGCACCGTCTTGAAGCCCTCCTGCGCGAAGCCGCCCGCAATCCCGTTGATCTCCAGCGTGGGACGCGCCCCGATGCGCTCGTGCAGGTTGTAGGCGCTTTCGCCCCACTGCTGCGGCGCGGCAGCCACATCTTTCCATTCGGTTTCGATCCACGGGAGCGCCTTCGTCAGCTCGGCGCGTTCTTCTTCCGAAAGCGGTTGTACCGAGTCGTAGAAACCGGGGACGGCTACGCTGCCATCCGGGTTGTGCAACTGGGTGATGATCTCCGCAGCGCCTGAATCGGGTTATGCACGGTGCCACCGTAATGCCCGCTGTGGACATCCTGTTTCGGCCCCCACACTTCCAGTTCCATGCAGACCACGCCGCGCAGCCCGTAAGCCAGATCGGGTTGTTCGCGGTCAGACATGCTGCCGTCACAGATCGCCACCACATCGGCTTGCAAGCGTTCACGGTGCGCGGTGACGAACGTATTCATGTTCTCAGAGGTGGTTTCTTCGTCACCTTCAAACAGCAGTTTGATATTGCAGGGGGCGGTTCCGGTGGCGATCAGACTCTCGGCGGCTTTCAACTGCGCCATCACGTTGCTTTTGCTGTCAATCGCGCCGCGTGCGAAGATTTTGCCGTCCTTCTCGGTGGGTTCAAAAGGCGGCGTGTGCCAGCCATCGGCCATCTCGGCGGGTTGCACATCGTAATGCCCGTAGACGAGGACGGTAGGCGCATCTTTTCCCGCACCCATCCATTCGCCAAGCACAACGGGATGCCATTTCGTCGGAATGATTTCGACAGTGTGGAAGCCGATGCGCCGCATATCGTCCGCGATCCATGCCGCAGCGCGTTCGACATCGGCATGATGCGCCGGAAGGGTGCTGATGCTGGGGATGCACAGCAGTTCCTTCAGTTGGTCACTGAAACGGTTGAAGTTTGATTGGGCATACGCCGAGGCAGCAGTCATAGGTACCTGTTCCTTACGTTGATAACCGATGCGTTTTAGAGGTTGATGATGGCGACCGCGTTTTCGCCGCTGGCGTTCACCAGTCCGCCCAGAATGAGCGCTTGTCCGTCGCTGGTGTATTTCAGGCTACCGATAGGGGCGACCACACGGATACCTTCGGGCAGATTGAGCGCCACATCGCGGGTGGTGTCCGGTGCGGTCAGGTCAACAAGGTGCAGCATTCCGCCCTTATCCACCCACGCCGCCGATTGGCTGTCCGGCGCGAGCGCGAAGACTCTGATATCCACTGCTGGCAGGTTGTGCGCTTCCTGACCGGACTGGAGATCGAAGATGCGAATTTGTCCGGCGGTGGTATCGGCGAATCCGAACAGGCTGCCATCCACCGAATACTGGAGCGAGCGCAGGCCGAGCATGGGCTTGGTTTCTTCGGAGGCCACCAGCGGGCGATACGAGCCGTCCGCCACGTTCCAGAACCAGATGTCGTCATAACTGGTGGCGGTGGCGAGTGTCGTGCCATCCGGTGACGCGCTCAGTCCGAGTATGGAAAAGGCGATTTTCTGCGCGAAGCTGGCGCGAAGTTGCCCGATGTCCGGGTAGTGCTGGGTCATCACCGAGGTGATGGCGCCGGTTTCGGTATCGAGGAGGAGGAGGGTGGGAAGTGCGGATTGCATGAGCGCGACGGTGCGGTTATCCGGCATGAACTGTAGTGTGTTGAGGCCGTTGACCATCGGGATGCGCTTGATGAGCGTTCCGGCTTCGGCATCCCACACGTACAGATAGGCATCCCCGTGATAGGAAACCAGCCGTTTGCCATCCGTCGAGAAGGCGGCATCAACCGCGTAGTCGGTCGAGGCGCTGAGTGAGTACAGCAACGTTTGCGAGGCAGTGTCGTACAGGCGAATGGGCAAATAGGCCGAATCTACTTCGTCACCGTGTATGACACCCATTTCAAAGACCGCGAACCGGCTGCCATCCGGCGACAAGCGCAGCCCGTAGCCCTGACTGTCCAGCGGCATGAGCGTGATGGTGGCTTCTTGTGCAGCCGTCGTTCCTATTCCGATGAGGAATGCAAAGAGTAGGACGAATAGCAAAGTGGATGAGGATTTCAGAGACATACGATCTCCTTAATAGCTACCGTTGCTTGTTTTATGCCCGTTAAAAGGCACGGGCGGCCTGTTCCCATAGGTACTGCTTGTCGGCCTCTTGCGGGACGAACGGGAAATAATAGCCTACGCGGTCAAGCAGCCCGTCGTAGCGTTCGCGCACGCGGTAGGGCAGTTCGTCCGGCGGTGCGACGACGGCGATCTGGTCGAGCATGTCGTCACTGATTTCCGTCCACAGTTCGCCCCAACGATTTTCGCGGATCATGGTGTTCAGGTGTGTGCCGAGGTCGCCCCAGCCGTGCAAATCGAGGACGGCGCGATAACTGGGTGTGCTGGCGTAGAAGGCGATCTGCGATTTGGCGAGGATGCTGTTGGCCTGTATCTCGTCTGCGTTGCGGCCTGTCACCACGAACAGCGCACACGCCAACTGCACATCGGCGCGGGTGCGTCCGGCTTTGGCGGCTCCGGCTTCGATGTTCGGGATGATGCGCTCGCGCAGGTAGCGCACGGTATGGAAGGGGTGAACATGAAACCCCTGACAGAGTTCGCCCGCCAGCCGGCACAGCCCATCATTCACACCCGCAATATAGATGGGAATATCGGCATAGGGCATCGGGTCGGGCGAGAAAAACGGGGTCATGAAAGTGAAACGGTAGTGTTCGCCGGTATAGCGCAACGGCGTTCCGGTTTGCCATGCCTGCCAGATGGCGCGTAAACTCCCGATGTATTCCCGCAGGCGCGGCACGGGGGCGCTCCACTCGGTGCTAAAGCGTTTGGTGATGTGCGCCTTCACCTGTGTCCCTAACCCCAGAATGAAGCGCCCGTTGGACTGTTCGGCTAAATCCCACGCGACGTTGGCGACTACCATCGGACTGCGCGGGAAGGCGACGGCGATTCCCGTTCCGATGGAGATGCGCTGCGTGGCGCTGGCGGCGTGGGTGAGGGGGAGGAACGGGTTGTGCGAGGTTTCGGCAGTCCATAGACCGCTGAATCCCATCGCTTCCACCTGCTGCGCGACTGCGGCGGCGGTGCTTAAATGCTTGGGGAAAATTGTGACGTCAAATAACATTTTTGCGAACCTTTGCCCTTCAGATAGGCTCTTTTCAGGTGAGTTTAGCAGCGATGGGGGGGCATTCGCTAGGCCATCAGGGCGGTGCTATAATCCGAATTGGCACGCATGCGAACAAGAGAAGGCATCTCATGAACGCCCCAATTCTGTCATCCAACTTAGGCCCCGATCATCTGCGCACGCTGTACGAAATTTCGATGACGATGAACTCTAGTCTGGAGTTCGATGCGGCTATCGCTAACGCGATTGATTCGATGATGCGTGCGACCAAAGCCGAACGCGGCGTATTGATGGGCTATTCACCGGATACCGGACAACTGGCGCTGCTGGGCGCACGCGGGGTTAGCGGCGAAACGCTGGCGAAGGAAGAAGCCTATAGCACCACGATTGTGAATCAGGTGGTGTCCACGCGGCAGGCGCTGCTCACCAATAATGCCATGTTCGATACGCGCATCACGCCCGGACAGAGCATTATCATGCGCGGGTTGCGCGCCATCCTGTGTGCGCCGATGCTGATTCAGGATCGGCTGGTGGGCGTGGTCTATGTGGATACCTCGATGCGTTCGGGCAACTTCACCGAAGCTGACCGCGATTTGTTGAGCGCGATTGCCAACCAAGCGGGTATCACGCTGGAGAATGCGCGGTTGTACGGCGTGGCGGTGGAAAAAGGCCGTTTGGAGCATGAACTTCAACTGGCACGCGAGATTCAGCAAGGGCTGCTCCCCCGCCGTAAACCGCAGATTCCCGGCTATGAGATCGAAGCCGTGTGGCTGTCGGCACGCGAGATGGCGGGTGATTTCTATGACTATTTTGCGCTGAACGAGGATACGTTCGGCGTGGTGATGGCGGATGTTTCGGATAAAGGCGCTCCATCGGCGCTGTTTATGGCAGTGGCACGCACGATGATTCGCAGTTATGCCTTCGCTGGCTTACCCCCCCGCGATACGCTCAGCCAGACCAATGACCTGATCCTAGATGATGCCGAAAGCGGAATGTTCGTCACGGTGTACTACAGCGTATTTCACCGCAACGGGCAGAGCATCCACATCAATGCCGGTCATAATCCGACGGTGTTGTACCGTGCTGCAACGGGCGAGGTGTTGTTCATGCCGCAGGGCGGGCGGGCGATTGGCTGGTTCCCGGATAATCCCTTGCATGAAACCGAATTGCAATTGCAACCGGGGGATGTGCTGGTGTATTACACCGACGGCCTGACCGATGCCGAAAACCCGACTGGCGAGAACTTTGGCGAGGCGGGCTTGGCGCGGGCGATTGCCGAATCCGGGCAGCTTTCGGCGGGCGAAATTGTAAGCCATATCCTGAAAGCGGTTGATGCTTTCGGGGAAGGCGTGATCCCGTTTGATGATCTAACGATGATGGCGGTGCGCTACACCGGATGATGGATTCGGTAGCCTATAGGCAGAGGAGGGGCAGTTAGGCATGGAAGCGAATTTGCGCGGTGCCACGTCTGGTTCTGCCTTGCGCTGGGTGTTGACAACCGCAGTCGTCGTCATTTTGCTGGCGGCGGTGTGGGAAGTCCGCGTCACGCTGATGCTGGTGTTCAGTTCGATAGTCCTCGTCACCCTTTTCACCATTCCAATTCGCTATTTGATGCGCCGGGGAATGCGGCGAACGCCCGCGACATTGGTTTCGCTGCTGGGGGTGTTCGCGGTGGTCGTGGTTTTACTGCTGGCGGCGCTGCCGTCGTTGTTGCAACAGTTCGGCGCACTGGCGACCGATGTGCAGGAAGGCGTGACTGAATTCACGAACCAGTGGGAGAAAATTCAGGCCGACCCCCAATTGCGCGAAACGTACCCCTATTCCGCCACTTTGCAAGATGTGGTGCTATCCCTGACGGGCAAGCGCGATCTGAACGAGGTCATCGGGGAACTCACGCGGCAGTTTGGGAGCGCCATCGGCGAGTTAAGCGGGTCGGTGTTTCCGGTGGTTAGCGGCGTCGCTAGTTCGCTCCTCAGCTTGATTATCAGCATCTTCCTCAGTCTGTATTTACTGGCTGAACCCCGCAAATACGAAGACGGCATGATTAAACTGTTTCCGCTGTGGTATCGCATGCGGGTGCGATTCATCATTGATCGGATTGATTTCACGCTGCGAACGTGGATACAGGGGCAATTGCTGCTGATGATCGCTGTCGGCTTGCTGACGTGGTTCGGGCTGACGCTGCTCGGCTTGAATCAGGCGTTGGCGCTGGGCGTGCTGGCAGGGCTGTTCTCGTTCGTCCCTAACTTCGGGCCGATTGCGGCGCTCATCCCCTCGGTGGCAGTGGCGATTGTGCAAGCACCGCAGAACATCGGCTGGGTGATTTTGATTATTTACGGCGCGTCGTTCTTGCAAAGCCAGATCATCGCGCCGCTGCTGTTCAAAGAGAGCATCAACCTGCCGCCGGTACTGGTGCTGATCGGGCAGATTTTCGCGGCGGTGTTTTTGGGATTTATCGGGCTGATGCTGGCGGTGCCGTTGATCGCCATTCTGATGATTCTGGTGCAGGAAGTCTATATCAAGGACATCTTAGGGGACACGGAGCCGCGTAGGGAATCGGTGTGGGAAGAGGAATTATTGCCGGATGGGAGCTGAATTTTGGCAATATATCCCAAGTATCCCAAATGACTTTAAAACTCCTCGAAAATCAGCATTGACACTCTGGGGGGCGATTGCTATCCTACCCCCATCGCGCACAAACAGAGCGCAACGGCAACTTAACAACAGAATAGTGAGATAGAAGCTCAAAAGCAGTGGCAGGTCTGCTTAAAATAAAACTGCGAAATGAGACAGCAAGCTCTGTCAAAACAAACGGAGAGTTTGATCCTGGCTCAGGATGAACGTTGGCGGCGTGCTTAACACATGCAAGTCGAACGCTAATAGCAATA
>CAIPFY010000134.1 GCA_903864435.1 uncultured Chloroflexota bacterium
CTCAAGCCGCAGGATGCCGCCGCTGTGCAGGCCACCTTCACCGATCTGCGCCCGCATTTCGAGCGCATGGGCGCGGATGTGCCGCTGTATCTGGTGAACGGCAACCACGAAGGCGAACTTGGCTGGCTGCTGGCGCGGGGGCGTGATCGCAATCTGCCGCTGTGGTCTACGCAGAGCCGCCAGCGGTACTACCCCAATCCGCAACCGGACGGCTTCTACAGCGGTGCGACGAGTGTTGACCCCTATCTGGGGGCGGTGCGCGACGGGTACTATAGCTGGACGTGGGGAGATGCGCTGTTCGTCGTCCTCGACCCGTACTGGTATACCCTCGACAAACCCCGCCCCGATGACGCGAATGGCGGCTGGAATTGGACGCTAGGGCGGGAGCAGTATGATTGGCTGCGGGCGACGCTCGAAAGCAGCACGGCGACCTTCCGCTTCATCTGCATTCATCATCTGGTGGGGGGCAGCAAAGATGCGCGGGGCGGCGTGGAGGTGGCGGGTTTGTTCGAGTGGGGCGGGAACAATGCCGACGGCTCGGCGGGGTTCGAGGCGATGCGCCCCGGCTGGGGGAAACCCATCCATCAACTGCTGGTCGAGGGGCGGGTGAACGCAGTCTTTCATGGTCACGATCACGTCTATGTCCGGCAAGAACTGGACGGAATCGTGTATCAAGAACTGCCGCAACCCAGCCATCCACAGTATGATAACACGCAGATTGCGGCGGACTATGGCTACGTTAGCGGGGTGATCTTCGGCAGTTCTGGTCATCTGCGCGTGAGTGTGACTCCGGCGCAGGCGGTGGTGGAATACGTCCGCGCTTATCTGCCGCAGGACGAGAATGCGCAGCGCGTGAACGGGCAGGTGAGCGACAGCTACACGCTGCTGCCGCGCTGAATCACAGCGAGATCGAGCAGGCGCAACCCCTCGCGCCTGCATTTTGATTCCACCCTGAACCATCATTCCATTTCGGAAGCAAAAATGCTCATTTGACGGTATGCTTTTCACGCGGCTTAGAAACGCGAATCGTCATTTCCTTCCCATCGTGGAAAGGTAGTCAATCGTGCTGGATGCAGTAGATCGGGCGCTGGTGGAGTATTTGCAGGCGCAGCGTAACGCACTCATCGGGCTGTGCCAGCGGTTGCTGCAAACCCCTTCGGTGAACGGCGTACACGACGAAGCGGCGATTGCGACGGTCATTCGGGACGCGGCGGCGGCGCTGGGGCTGCACACGCAGATGAGCGCCCTCAACCCGCGCCGTCCCAACGTGATCGTCAGCACCGCGCCGGAGGGCGAAACCGGCCTGCTGCTGGTGGGGCATACCGATACTGTCCCCGCTGGCGACGAGTCGGCATGGACATACCCGCCGTTTTCCGGCACGCTGGCGGATGGGCGCATCTACGGACGCGGCGCGGTGGATACCAAAGGCGGCATGGCGGCGGCGCTGTGGGCGCTGGCGGCGCTGAAGGCTGTGCCGGGGGCGCTGGCGGCGGGGCGGGCGCAGTTCATCGGTGTGCCGGACGAGGAGACGGGCGCAACCGGGACGCTGGGCATCCTGCATTTGCAGGCCGAAGGGCTGCTAAACGGGCGCGGCGCGATCTACACCTATTCCGGGCGCACCATCTACATCGGGCATCGCGGACTCATCCGCTACCGCATCACCTGTCAGGGCGAGGCGACACATACCGGCGGCGACGAATGGCAGGCCGGCACACGCGGCGCGAATGCCGTGACCGCAATGGCGGTGCTGCTGCTGCGGTTGGAAGCTCAGTCCTTCCCGTATTCCACCCATGCTTATTTCGATGTCTATCGCACGCTGATTACGCCGGGGACGGTCATCAGCGGCGGCGTGAGCGTGAACATCGTGCCGGATTCGTGCGAGGCGCTGGTGGATGTGCGGACAACGCCGGAGATGGACTTGGCGCAGGTCGAGCCGGCTGTGCAGGCGCATCTGGATGCGGTGAGCGCGGAACGGCGCGGGATTCGCTTCCGCTTGGAGCGCATCAACCATTTGCCCGCCGCGCTATCGCCCGCCGATGCGCCCATCTTCGCGGCGCTGCGCGAGGTGACGGCGGCGCTGACGGGTGTGACACCCTCTCTCGCGGTGGCTGGCCCCGCCAACGAGGGGTATTTGCTGGTGGCGGCGGGCATCCCGACGGTGTGCGGGTTTGGCCCGTTGGGCGACCACTTCCACAGCGTGAACGAGTATGTCGAAGCGGATAGTCTGGTGGAGGCGGCGGCGCTGTATGCGCTGACCGCCCGCCGTTTGTGAACCCTCACCCTGTAGTCCCTCTCCCTCATGGCGAGGGACTTCCAGAGGGAAAATTCTGGTTTGCTCCCTTCGCCATGAGGGAGAAGAAGGGCGGGGGATGAGGGTTGGCTTGCAATGGGGATGAGGGTTCGATTTTCATTCAAAGGATGGCATTATGGTTTCCCTGCTGATTGATACCGATTGTGGCGTGGATGATGCCGAAGCGATCTTGATGGCGCTGCGCCATGCGGGGACGACGGTAGAGGCCATCACTACCGTGACCGGAAACGTGCATATTGATCTGGTCAACCGGAATGTGGCGGTGGTGCAGCATGTGGCGGGTACGGATGTGCCAGTCTATGCGGGCGCATCTGAGCCGCTGGTCGAGTCGTGGCAACATGCCGAGAGCTACCACCTGCGCGACGGGCTGGGCGAGTGGGACGAACGCCCGGATGTGCCGTTGCGCCTGCAACCGGAAGCGGC
>CAIPFY010000135.1 GCA_903864435.1 uncultured Chloroflexota bacterium
ATGAAATAGGCATCGTCCATTGTTAGAACAGACTCAACTGCTGCGGCGCGTCCGGGTCGGGCGGCGGTTCTTCCGGTTCGGCAGGTTCGGGCGGGATGTTCTCCTCATCCGGCTCATGATTTGCGAGTGCCGCGTCCTCATCCGTTAGCGGCAGGTCGTCGTCGGCCTCGATGGGCATGTCCGGCACGGTGAGTAGGTCGTCGTCGGCCTCGATGGGCATGTCCGTTAGCGGCAGGTCATCGTCAGCCTCGATAGGCATGTCCGGCACGGTGAGTAGGTCGTCGTCGGTCTCGATGGGCATGTCCGTTAGCGGCAGGTCATCGTCGGCCTCGATGGGCATGTCCGGCACGGTGAGTAGGTCGTCGTCGGCCTCGATAGGCATGTCCGGCACGGCGATCAGGTAAGGCGCATCGTCCGGCGCATCTGCCAGCACATCCAACTGCGGCACGAAATCGTTTGCCACCTGTTCGGTTCGCAAGGTGGCGCGTACCCGCAGCTCCGCCAGTTCGGAGTCGTTGAATCCGGCTTGGTGCATGACCACCGTTAGCGTGGGCAGCGTGACGTGATCTTCGGTGCGGACGACGTGCATATAGTGGGCGCGCAAGCAGTCGCGCCATTCGTCGGCGAATACATTCTGGCTCACAGTGGACTACCTCACCCCTCTTATCTCCTCACCATTGTAACGGAGATGAGGCGACAGACCATCGGCAACCTGCCCAAAAAGGTGTAAGCGGAAATTGGGGCAGAACCCCTCAACCCAACCGCTGAGTACAGCTAGGAGAGGGGAGAAAGACGGGGAAAAGACGGACTCAACACTGCGTCGTGTCCCTACGGGGTGAAACCTCACCCCAGTTCATACGATTGCTTCCATTCCGGCACATCCACTTTCATGCCGAAACCGGCCTTCAGGCTGCCCGCCAGTGCTTCCGCCGATTCCGGTTCACCATGCACGAGGAAGGTGCGGCGCGGACGGCGTGAGAGGCCGCCCACCCATGATAGCAGTTCATCGCGGTCGGCGTGACCGCTGAAGCCGGTCAGCACTTCCACCTGCGCGTTGACGCGGTAGCTATCCCCGAACACGCGGATGTCCTTCGCGCCGTCCACCAGCCGCCGCCCCAGCGTATTCGGCGCTTGCCAGCCGGTAATCAGGATGGTGGCGCGGGGGTCTTCGACATTGTTCTTGACGTGGTGCAGGATGCGCCCGATTTCCATCATGCCGCTGGCGCTGATGATGATGGCGGGTTGCAGCAGGAAGTTCAGTGCCTTGCTGTCATCCAGCGAACGGGTGTAGATCAACTGCTCGAAGCCGAACGGGTCATGCCCGTTCAGATGGGTGATGAAGTCCATCATTTCGGGATCGAAGCATTCCGGGTGACTGCGGAACACGTTGGTGGTGTTGATCGCCAGCGGGCTATCTACATAGATCGGCAGGCGCGGAATATCCCCTTGCAGCGCCAGCTTGTGCAGCGTGTACACCAACTGCTGCGTGCGCCCGACGGCGAAGGCCGGGATGATGATCTTGCCGCCACGCCGGTAGGTGGCGGCCACGATGCGCTCCAGCGCCTTTTCGGAGTCGGCGACGGGTTCGTGCAGGCGGTCGCCGTAGGTGCTTTCGAGGAGCAGTATGTCCGCGCCGTCCGGTATCTGCGGGTCGCGGATGATGGGAATGCCCTTACGCCCGATGTCGCCGCTGAACACCAGCCGCACATCGCGGTGCGCGTCGCGGTCTTCGATGTCGAGGATGACGGTGGCGCTGCCCAACATGTGTCCGGCATCAATCAACGTGAGCGATATGCCGGGGGCAATCTGGCGGGTGCGCCCGTAGCTCTGCGAGATGAAATACTCGATGCTGCGTGCCGCGTCCGCCTGCGTGTAGATCGGCTCGATGGGCTTCTCGTTGTGTTTCTGGCGCTTCTTGTTCAGGAACTCGGCATCGCGTTCTTGAATGTGGGCGCTGTCCAGCAGCATGACCGCGCATAGATCGCGGGTGGCGGGGGTACACAGGATGTCGCCCTGAAAGCCACTTTTCACCAGCGTGGGGATGTTGCCGGAATGGTCAATGTGCGCGTGCGAAAGCACCATCACATCCACCTTTTTGGCGCTGAAGGGCAGGTTGCGGTTGCGTTCATTGGCCTCGGTGCGGCTGCCCTGATACATCCCGCAGTCCAGCAAAATGCGCAGGCCGTTTACTTCGATCAAATGCTGAGAGCCGGTGACTGTTTGTGCTGCGCCGTAAAAGGTTAGCTTCATGGTGGGTATCCCTTCGGTGATCGAAAAGTGACTTCCCCTACACCGTGCCGCAACAACAGCGGAGCGCGGTTGATTCACAAGCTACTGCTGAACACATCCACATAATAACCGTCGCGCTCGGCCTCTGCGCCCAGCACAGTCGCGGCTTCCGGCGTGACGCTGAGTACCAGCGTGCGGTAGCCTTCACGGTGACTCCAATCGCGGAGGGCGGTGAGCAGTTGCGGTGTAAGCGGTTTGGGCGACCACAGCGAAAGTTCGGCGTTGCGCGGGGCGTAGAGCTGCGGTTGACAATGAACCAGCGCCTCCTGCCCGGACGCGCTGAAGTGTAAACGGTGGATGCGCCGATCGCGGATTTCGGGGATTGCGTCCAGCGTGCGCGGCCACAGCATTTCCCACTGCTGTCGGGCGCTGCCCACGCGCCCGACGGGCATGAACCAGCGCCCGATCTGCGCGGCGCTTTCGTTGGCATGTTCGACGGCTTTGTAGAATCCCTGCCCGGATTTGGCCGCCAGCGTATACCGCTGGATGCGGGTGAGGGGGGTCAGGCCGGAACGGGCGTAGCGGTCTGCGCCATCCCCTGCGACGGCGTTGGCGGTGAAGCGCACACAGCGCCGCGCCCGTGCTGCCGCCAGCGCACCCGCCAGTAGCGCATCTTCCAGCGTGTCTTGCGGGGCATCCGCCGCCAGCATACAGTGTCCGAGGTGCAGATGGTCGCCATAAGGTTCGGCTTCGAGGCCGGCATACAGTTCGGCATAACCCACGATGCGCCCATCGGATTCGGCCACCAGCGGCAGGCCAGCCCCGCGCAGGAGGTGGCTGAGGTGGATGGCGGCGGTTTCGATGCTCATCCATGAGCCGCCGTGCAACCAGCGTTCGTAGATGGTGAGCGCGTCATACGGCACATCTTCGACGTGTCCGGCGGTATCCCATCGCTGCCACGCCGGGATGAGGGTGCGATACAGGTCACTGATGGCTGCCGCGTCATCCAGTCGGGCGGGGCGAACGGTGAAGGTGCTGTCGGTCATGCGAACTCCGGTGACATCTGTGCTTCTTTTCATTTTAGCACTGGAAGTTGAAATGGAACTGAAAGATGGGTTGATAGGCCAAATTCGTTGTGCGTTCGCGCCGCCAATCAAAAAGGGATGGCAGGCACAGCCCACCACCCCTTGTATATGAGGACTCTCTCGTCTTGTGGCGTTACTTTTTGCTCCAGTTGAAGAAGCGCAACCCGGACAAACTTGTGGTCACAATCTGCCGGTAGCCGACGTTGCTGCAATTGCTCTCGGTGCTTAGGCGGGATGTACCGGGGGCAAATGGGTAGCTACTGTTCGCATCCTTGAACTGGATCGTCCATTTTTTGGTTCTGGTGTCATAGCTGGCGCGGGTGACAATGCCGATATGCCCGTAGGTGGAATTGGCGCCGAGTGTTCCGGGGTTAAACACAACCGCAGTACCCGCCAGCAGCAGCTGTCCTATGGGGCTGGTGGACGGCGTGACGTAGCTCACACGATACCCGTTCCGTGCATACGAGCCTTTGTAGGTGGACAGCCAATCGCCATAGCGGTAGGCGGCGAAGTTGGATTGCCCCGTTGGCGGCAGACTTTTGTTGTACTGAAAGAAGTTGAGACAACTGCATGAGGAGGCTGCCATCGTGGGACTGACGACCAAGGTGGCAGCGATGAACATCACCAGCGCAAAGATCATAGCGGCTTTACGATTCTTCATCAGACACTCCTGTGGCTTCATGAATAACGGCATCGTAGAAAGTACAAATAAGTAGGAAGCGGAGTGCGATTTTATTTACCACTTCACTGTACGGTGAATATTTCCCCCTTATCCATTAAGATCAATATTTTCATTAATAATTCACAAATTATTTACGTATTTTATATTACCTGCGGGGTGTTCAGGTATGCGGCGGGCTAAAGTCTATTTTCGTTCGGACTCAACACACCGCGCAGTCTGGGCTATACTTTCGCCCGTTCATGCCAATGTTTACCGAGGTGCGCCCTTGTCCCGTTTTCATGTACTCGTTGCGACTGATCTGGTCGAATCCAGCTTGAAGCTGCTGCAAGATACGCATGATGTCACCGTGCAGGTGGTCACGCCCACGCTGCCTGCCGTGCGCGAAGGGCTGAAAACCGCCCACGCCATCATCACCCGCGACGGCGTGGCCTTAGATCGCCCGTTGCTCGATCAAGCGCCGAATTTGCAGGTGATCGGGCATGTGGGCGCGAACCTGAACGGGATTGATATGGATACCGCCACCGGGCGGGGCATCGTGGTCATGAACACCCCCGGCACGAACGCGATTGCGGCGGGCGAACACACGCTGGGGCTGATGCTGGCACTTAGCCGCCGTCTGGTGGTGGCGCACGAAAGCCTGAAAGATGGCTGGTGGTTGCTGGATCGCAAACGGCAGGCCGGCACGCAGCTTTCCGGCAAGACCATCGGGCTAGTCGGTTTGGGGCGCGTGGGGCGGGTGGTGGCGGCGCGTTGTCTGGCCTTCGGCATGACCGTGCTGGCCTATGACCCGTATGTGAGCGAGGAACAACTGCATGACGAGCGCGTGATTCTGGTGGGCTTCAAAGAACTGCTCACCCGCAGCGATTTCGTCAGCATTCATGTGGCGGCCACGCCGGAAACGGCGAACCTGTTCAACGAGGCGACGCTGACGCAGATGAAGCCCACTGCCCGCCTGATTAACACCGCGCACGGCAGCGTGGTGGACGAGGCGGCGCTGGCGCTGGCGCTCAAAGAGGGGCGGCTGGCGGGCGCGGCGGTGGATGTGTACGCTGAAGAACCGCCCTACAACAGCCCGCTGGTGGGGTTGGATAACATCATTCACACGCCGCGCATCGGCGATAACACGGTGGAAGCCACGCAGGATGTTTCGGTGCAAATCGTGCAGCAGGTGCTGGATGCGCTGCGCGGCACGGATTACCGCAACGTGGTCAATCTACCGTTCATGCCCGGTCTGGAATACGAGGCGGCACGCCCGTACATGGGCTTGGGCGAACGCTTGGGCGCGGTGCTGCATACGCTGGCGCGTTCCCCCATTCAGCGCGTGGCAGTGGAGTATCGCGGCGAGGATGCCAGTGCGCTCATCAAGCCGATTGCCGTCGCCATCCTCAAAGGGGTGCTGTATCCGGTGCTGGGCGATAAGGTGAACTACATCAACGCGCCGGTCATGGCTGCCGAGCGCGGGATTCAGGTCACGCAGGCCAAAGGGCTGAAAACGGGCGACTATGCCAGCCTTGTGTCGTGTCAGGTCACGCTGGAGAACGGCGACGACATTGTGATCGCGGGGACGCTGCTAGACCGCAAAGAGGCGCATATCGTCCAGATCAACCAGTACCGCATGAACTTCGTGCCGGAAGGTTATCTGCTCATCCTCGGCAGCTTCGACCAACCGGGCGTGATCGGGCGGGTGGGTACGCTGATGGCGAGTAACAATGTGAACATCGCCAGCTGGCAGACGGGGCGTGCCGAACGCGGCGGCCATACTCTGACGGCGCTCACGCTCGACCAACCGCTGCCGCAGCCCGTTCTCGAAGAATTGCGCGGACTGGATTTCGTGCGCCACGCGCATCAGGTCGCCATCCGTCAGTAGGTGTTTTCAGTGTGTTGCCCATCATCCGGGCAGCGTCACCTGCGCCTCGCCGCCGTCTACGGTGAACGGGATGTTGTCGGGATAGGCGTACCAGCCCACCGATACCTGCGCGGTTTGCGGGTTCACGCCTGCCGGCAGCGCCAGTTTGACCGCTTCCGACCAGCCGCCGCTTGCCAGAACACCGGGCGGTTCGTCAACCTGCGCCACCAGCGCCCCCTTGCTATCCGTCACATGCACGAAGCGCACTGTTTCGACTGTTAGCGGTTGATCGAAGTGCCATGCCAACCAGACCTCAATCCCGTCCGTACCGCGCATGACCCGCGCTGCACGCAGTTGGATACCGCGCTCAAACACGGCTTGCAGTGGTTCATCCGGCACAAAGCCGCTGATGTGCAGATCATCCAGCGCGGCGGCACGACAGCCCATTGCTGCATCGGTCAGTGCTGGACAACCGCCGACCAGCGTCAGTTGCAACGTGTGATAACCCGCTTGTGGTAGGTACAACGGCAGCGTCACCGTCTGTTCGCCGTTCAGCGCCCATTCGTGCGCCCGTTCGCCGTTCAGCGCCGCCGACACGGTACGTCCGTTCGCGTTCAGACGCGCTTCAACTTGCGCCCAACCCGATTCCGGCGCGTACAGGGATGAGTCCTGTCCGGCGGTGAGGGCGTCACTTTCGGCGGGTAGGGCGCTGAATCCGGCTGTTGCGCCCGTATAGGGCGGCACTTCAAACACGGCGTAGGCTTCATCCTCGTAGGTGGGTGCGCCGAAGTGGTCGCGCAACCGTGCTTCGGTCAGTCCTTCGGCATCGTCCCATTCGCGGTGCAGGATGATGATGTCCACGCCAGCGGCATCCAGCAGCGCCGGATCGAGGGTTTGTTCGATCAGAGTCAGTTTGGCGGGGTTGACGGGCGTTTCGCGGACAACATGCCCCGCTAGGATCGGGTGTTGGTGTCCCGTTTGCAGAAACAGGGCTTCTTTATCGGTCAGCGGGTGCGCAAACGAAATGTCGAAGATCGCCCGCACATCCGTCCGGTCACGCAGGGCGGCAATCGCCGCTGGCACTTCGCCGGGAATCGTGGGCAAACGCGGGAAAGTGCCATCCAGCCCGCCGAAGAACAGGTATTCCCAACCGATCAGCGCCGAAACCGCCAGCAGCAGCACCCACCGCCCCCACGCAGGGTGGCGGCGCTTGTCCAGCCACGCGCCCACCGCCGCCGCGCCATAGGCCGCCATGACCGCGACAGCCAGCGCCAGCGTCAGGTTGAAACGGGCGGGGGTGCGGCTGGCGCTGAAAGGCGGGAGGGATTGCAATAGTAGACCGGGCAAGGGGATGAGCGTTTGAAAACCGCCAATGGTCAGGGTGATGGGGCTATCCATGAATTTGAGGAACGGGCCGAGCGAGAACACCCACACCACCAGCGCCAGCACCAGCCAGCGCCGCGCCGTTCGTTGCCGCCACGCGCCCCACAGCGCCAGCCCGCCCGCGGCGAGGCCGACATAGGCCAGTTTCTCGAAGGGGTCAACGCCCAGCACACGGGAGGGATAGCCCAGCCCTGCGAACAGCGGGTTCATGAACGAGGGCGACACAACCGCCAGCACATCGGCGCTGAAGAAGATGCTGCTGGCTTGTCGTTCGCTGTCGGATGTTCCCCGCGCTTCCTGCCAACCGGGGACGGCGATCAGGGCGGACAGCGCCGCGCCCGCCAGCAACGCCAGCAGGATGCGCCGCATCGTCCACCAGCGCGTCAGGTGAGGCCACAGCACGAACAGGGTGAGAGGCAGCGTGAGGTAGATTAGCAGCAGCGGGCTGCCCATGCCACTGAGGGCGAAGGTGAGCGCCACCCGCACTTGTTCGCGCCAGCCGGGGGCGGGCGCATCGCGCAAGTGCAGCAGCGCCAGCACGTACAGCACCGCCGGCCACACCGCCAGCAAGCCGCTGTGTCCCGCGCCTAACTGCCCCTGAAAGGTCGGGTAGGCCATGAAGATCAGGCCGCCCAGCCACGCCGCGCCGCGCTGCTTCGTCAGGTGGTGGGTGAGCAGGTAAGCCGCCCAACCGTTGAGCGCCAGCGTGAGCAGCAGCGACAGGTTGAAAGCGGCGGGTAGCGGCAGGGCGAAGGCCAGCAGCCACGCCGGAAACGATTGCAGCGGGACGCTCCACAGCCACACGGCGGGTAGGCCATCGGGATAGGCCAGCAACGGTTGGAAGAAGGGTGATTGACCGCTGCGGAATGCGTCGGCATAGCTCCAGATCATGCGAGCGTACTCATACGAGTCGCCGAAGGGATGACCGGCATAGCGCGTACTTAGCACCGTGACCAGCGGCCACGACAGGAGCAGCGCGACGGCGAAATAGGCGCAGAGGAGGGGCAGGTGGCGGCGCAGATGAGAAACGAACACGCGAGAATCCTGATTGCTCATGCTAGAATGGCAACCTATATTCTAACATGAAGCATTCACCCTAGAGGTTTCGCTTGAACCTGAACCCCCGTTTTCGCCCCCTGATGGATGTGTTCTGGCTGGCGGCGCTGACCGCTTTCATCCTCGCCGGCATGATGCTGGCGACGTTTCACGGTGACGAGGCCATGCTGATCTACATGAGCCATGATTACGTGACCGTGTTCATTGACCATCAGCCGGACACGCTGAAGGTGCAGCCGCCCTACGAACTGGATGGCGACGGCTGGTTGCGTATCCTGAACGGTTCGGTATCGCGCTACAGCATTGGCCTGTCGTGGCATCTGGCGGGGCTGAATTCGGGAATGTTGCCACCCCGCCCCGGCTGGGATTGGGGGCTGGACTACGATACCAACGTCGCCACTGGCCACCGCCCGTCGGATGCGCTGCTGGCGGCGGGTCGGCTGCCGTCGGCGCTGTTGCTGGTGTTGGGGGCGGCGGCGCTGTTCGCCATCGGCAGGGAGTTGGGGGCGCGTCCGTTGGCCTATGCCGCCAGCGCCCTGTACACGCTGAATCCGATTCTGCTGCTGAACGGGCGGCGGGCGATGATGGAAGGTTCGCTGATGGCTTTCGGGCTGCTGGCGATCTGGGTTGCCATTCGCATCAGCCGGGGGCGCGGCGGGTGGTGGGCATGGGCGGCGCTGGCGGCGCTATCGGCGCTCACGCTCTCCAGCAAGCACAGCGGCATCCTGTTCGTGGGGAGCGCGTTGGGCTGGATCGGCCTGTGCGCCCTCGTGCGCTGCTGGTCAGCGGGGCGCGCCGGATGGCTGCCGTTCGCCCGCACGGTGGGGGCGCTGCTGCTGGTCGGGGTGCTGGCGGTGGGCTTGTTCATCGCGCTCTCGCCCGCGCTGTGGAACGATACGCTGGCGCGGTTGGGCGATTTGGTGACACAGCGCCAATTCCTGCTGGATATTCAGGTGGCGGCTTTCGGCGGCGCAACGTCTATCGGTCAACGCCTGACCGATTTGCTCACGCAGCCGTTCATCGCGCCGCTGATGCACTACGAAGTGTCGTTCTGGGCGAACGCGCAGGCTATCCAAGCCGAAGTCGCCCGTTACATGGCCTCGCCCCTGAGTGGGCTGCAAGGCGGGGTTATCGTGGGCGGCCTGCTCACTGTGTCCGTCGCCGTCGGGCTGGTGGCGCTGCTGCGACAGCGCCGCGCCGCCGCTGACCGCTGGCAGATCGGCGTGCTGGCGTGGGTGCTGTTGATGACGGGCAGCGCACTGGTGAATCCGTTGGGATGGCAGCGGTACAGCATCCCGCAAATTCCGTTGTTCGCGCTGCTGGCGGCGGCGGGATTAGTGACCGCCGTTCGCTGGCTTCAGCGCCGTTCCTCGGCATAGTAACGGATGGCGCGGGCGTAGCGCCACATATCCGGCGACTGAACGCGATCAATGACCAGATTTAGTAGCTCGGTAATCGCATTCTTCGGCTGGTCGGCACTTTCCAGCGCGAAGGCCAGAAACACGCGCAGCGCGTCGTTTTCCGGGAAGCGAGCGCAGCCTTCGCGCAAAGTGCTGACCGCCCACTCGTGCTGGGCGATATTGCGGAGCGAACTGCCCAACTGCAAATAGGCGCGGGCGAGTACCTCGTCCGGCAGCCCCATCTCCATCGCCATCTTATAGAACTGCACCGCCTCTTTCTCGCGCCCCGCGCTGTCGAACGCGCCTGCATACTCGAACCATGCACGCGGCTCGGTGGGGAAGGCTTCGACCAGAAGCGCGAAATGCGCGATGGCCTCGTCGTCCCGTCCGGCGCGTTCCAGTTCCAGCCCGATGTTCACTTCCACTTCAAAATCGTTCATGTAGATTCTTCCTAAAGTCTACTTGACCGCCTCATCAATGTCCCGCACACTAGACACTAGGATACTACCTGTTTCGGGAGATGAAAACCGATGCGTAATATACGAGTATTGCTGATCGTCGTCTGTGCCGTGCTGCTGACGGCCTGCGGCGGGAACACCCCGGCGGCCACCAACCCGCCGCCTGCTGACGGAGCGACTGCCGTTCCCCCCACCAGCGCCCCGCCTGCCGCGCCCACCGAACGCGCTTTTGAAACCGGACAGCCGCCGTTGCCGATTCCCGGCACGCTGGTGGCTGCCGCCACCGAAGACCCGGAAGCCGGTCAGCCGTATCAACTGGTGCTGCTGGAACGCAGCGGCGGGATTGCCGGCAAGACGCTGGTGATGCAGATCACGGACGGGCAGGTCACGCAGGACGGCGTGGCGGTAGCGGTGGCAGCGGACGACGTGACGGCGGTGTTCACGCTGCTCGATCAAGTCGGCTTCTTCGGTCTGCAAGGCACGTTCACCTCGGCGGGCGCAGGTGCAGACCTGTACACCTACCGCCTGACCGCCGAGCGCAACGGAGCCAGCCGCACGATTGTGGCACAGGACGGTTTCACCCCGCCCGATTTACAACGCCTGATGGACAGCATTTTGCGTTTGGGACAGGGGTAATCCCCCTCATCCCCGATCCTCCGCTGCGCGCCAGAGCGAAGGGCGTAAGGCGGGGTGCGTCTGATAGAGGCAAAAAGATATACAAGATGGGACGGCACATAGGCCGTCCCCTACAACCCCGAATTTTCGCCTACGTAGGGGGCGGCCTGCGTGCTGTCTCGCTTTTCAATATAGTGGATAAATGCGATTGATGATTTGATGCCTTTGTCCTGCCCTCGCCGTTACCTCACTTGACATTTATTCCCACCCGCCACATAATCAAACGCAGATTAGATTATTTTTATGTGAAGGATTTTCATTTTGGCGCGCAAACCTGCCGAACTCTCGGTTAGCCGGGACGATATTCTGGTGGCGGCGGCGGATGTGCTTCAGCGCAACGGCTATGAAGCGACCACGATGAAAGACATCGCGGCGGCGGTCAACCTGACAGCGGCCAGCCTGTACCACCATTTCCGCAACAAAGACGCGCTGCTGCTGGCGGTGCTGGAAGCGGGAATCGCGCTCGTCGGCAATCAGATCGAACCGATTGCAGCCTCCGACCTCCCCCCGGCAGACAAGCTACGCCAGATGATCCGCGCGCATGTGCTGGGGCTGACACAGCACACTGCCATTGGCGCGGCGATGGTGTTTGAAATTCGTTCCCTCATGGGCTTGAAGCCCTTACCCGATACCGCCTCCGATGCTGATCGCAAAGCCTATGCCGATTTCAGTACGCGCCGCGAAGCCTTCTTCGTGCGCCGTGATCGTTTCGAGCAATTGTTCCGGCAGGTCATCCGCGAAGGCGTGGAGATGGGCGTTTTTCGCGGCGTGGATGTGGGCATTTTCACCAAGACGATGCTGGGCGCACACAACTGGGTGGGCGTGTGGTATCGCCCGATGGGGCGGCTGTCCGGTGAGGAAATCGCTGAGATGATGGCCGATTCTTTTCTGAGGTCGCTCAAGCCCGAATAGTCGAGTCGAAAGAGGGATAGGCTATGGCCGATGTCTTTATTTCCTATTCCCGCAAAGATAAGGAATTCGTCCAGCAGTTCACGCGCCGCCTGAGCGACAATGGTCGTGATGTGTGGGTGGATTTCGAGGACATCCCGTTCGGGTCGGCATGGTGGGATGAGATTTGCCGGGGCATCGAAGGCGCTCATACGATGCTGTTCGTCATCAGCCCGGATTCGCTGGCCTCGAAGGTGTGCGGCCTCGAAGTGAGCTACGCCGTGCAGAACCACAAGCGCCTGCTGCCGATTCTATATCATCCGGCGGGCGATACACCTGTCCCCCCCGAAATTGCCAGTTTGAACTGGCTGTCGTTCAGCGATCCGGCGGCCTTCGAGCAGTCATTCCAGCAGTTGTTGCAAACGCTGGATACAGATGCCGACTCGTTGCGGCGGCAAACGCGCCTGCTCACCCGCGCCAAAGAATGGGAACTGAAGCAGCACAGCGCCAGTTTGCTCCTGCGCGGGGATGATCTGGACGATTTGCTCCCCCTGAAAGAGCAAGAACAGACGACGGACTTGTGCCGCGCCTATCTGGAACGCAGCCAACAGCAAGAACGGCGGGCGGCGATGGTGTCGCGCTCGGTCAGCGGGTTTGCGGGCGGGTTTATCGGCGTGGGCTTCTGGACGTTTTCGGTGTTCCGCAGCACGTTGCTGATTACACCGGAACGCATGCGCTGGACGATTTCAATGGGCGGTTTTTTCGGCCTGTTCGTGGGGCTGCTGGCGCTTTTGGCGGATGATGTTCCGTCGCCAATGGATCGGCTACTTTCCGAACGTGGACAGATGGCGCTGCGGGCGGTGATTTCGCTGCTGCTGGCGATTGCGGCATGGATGAGTTTCGCATGGTTTCTGGGGAGTCTGGCGTTCACTCCGTCGGATATGAACAGCCTTGTCTTAGGCGGCGTGGGGTTGGCGGCGGGGTTCATCATCCGCGATGGGTTCAAGCCGTCGGCATGGATGGCGTTCGTGCTGACCGCCGTGCTGACGTGGCTGCCGGTATATATCACCTTCACGCAGGCCGCCGCTGGCAGCGCGTATTTCGTCCCTCTCATCTCGTTCTACGACGACTCGAATCAGGTGTTTGCGCTGGCGATCCCGATGGTGTTGTTGATTGCATTAGGGGCGAACGCTCCGGAACTATCCGGCGATGCGCGTTCGCTGCTGAGTCGCATGATGGCGCGGCGCACGCCACCGCTGACGGAAAAGAATAGTGCAGGTAGTTAGGAAGGATAGGTAACAATGGTTTCTTTTATCCCAACCGATGAGCAGCAACTTCTGCTCGATACGATTAACCGGTATGCCCTGAAGGATGTGCGCACCGTTGCCCATGACGCGGACGAGGCCAGTGCCCCGCCAATGAACGTCATCGAAACCGGTTGGCAGATCGGCCTCGTGCCGACCAGTATCCCCGAAGAACTGGGCGGTCTGGGCGAGATGAGCGCCATCACGGGCGCACTGGCCGCCGAAGAACTGGCGTTTGGCGATCTGGCGGTGGCGCTGCATGTGTTGACTCCGGCGCTGGCGGCTTACCCGCTGGTGCTGTTCGGCACAGCGGAACAGCGCGAACGCCTGCTGCCGCTGTTCTTAGAGGAAAAACTCCCCGCTGCCACCGCCGCACTCCTCGAACCGGGCGTGTTCTTCGACCCGCGTGATCTCAAGACCACCGCCACATCTGAGGGCGACTCGGTGGTGCTGAACGGCGTGAAAGCCTATGTGCCGCTGGCGGAAGGCGCACAATTGATGCTGGTCTACGCTCGTGATACGCAGTCTGGGCGGGTGGATGCCTACTGCGTGGAGGGCGGCACTGTAGGCGTGCAGATCGAGAAGCGCGAACAGCTGATGGGCGTGCGGGCGCTGCCCACGTATCGCGTGCAGTTGAAGGATGTGAAATTGCCGGCAACGGCGCGGCTGGGCGGCGCGGTAGGCTGTGACTATGATGTGCTGCTCAATCGCGGGCAGGTGGCGCAGGCGGCGCTGGCGGTGGGCGTGGCGCGGGCGTCGTATGAATACGCCCGTGAGTATGCCAAGCAGCGCGTGCAGTTCGGCAAGCCGATTGCCCAGAATCAGGCGATTGCTTTCATGCTGGCGGAGATGGCGATTGATGTGGATAGCGCCCGCCTGCTGACGTGGGAGGCCGCCGACAAGCTGGACAGAGGCGAGGACGCGACCCGTGAAGCCTATTTAGCGCGGCAGTTCGCGGACAAGCTGGCGCTGAAAGTGACCGATCACGGCGTGCAAATTCTGGGCGGCTACGGGTTCATCCGCGAGTATCCGGCGGAACGCTGGCTGCGCAACGGGCGCGGGTTCGCTACGTTCGATGGTCTGGCGATGGTGTAAGGAAGGGACGAGGTTTAACAATTATGGCGATCAACTTTGAGATTCCAGAATTCATCAACCAGCAGGCACAGATGGTGCGCTGGGTGGCTGAAACGACCATGCGGACGGTGGCGCGTGAACTGGACGAGAACGAACACGCCCGTCCGACGGCCTTCGTGGAGCAGATGTGGCCGATTTTGCGCGACCAGCAGAAGGCCACGCTGGATAAGTTACGCGCTATGGAGAGCAACGGCGAAAACGGCGGTGGCGAGAAGAAAGGCCGTCCTAGCACCCGCATGCTGGGGCTGATGCTGATGGTGGAAATGCTGTCATGGGGCGACGCGGGTATCTACCTGTGCCTGCCGAGTCCGGCGCTAGGCGGCGCGGCCATCGAAGCGGTGGGGACAACCGAGCAAAAGCTGCGACTGCTCTCGCGCTTCGCGGAGGGCGACAAGCCGGTGTGGGGCGCGATGGCGATCACCGAACCGGGCGCGGGGTCAGATAACTCGTCCATGTCCACAACCGCTGTATTTGACGAAGAAACGAACGAATGGGTCATCAACGGCGAAAAAATCTTCATCACCAGTGGCAAATTATCACTGGAAGAGTCAAATGGTTTAGTGATCGTGTGGGCGACGGTGAACAAGGCCGCAGGCCGCGCCGGTATCAAGCCGTTCGTGGTGGAGGCGGGCACGCCGGGGGTGAGCATCGGCAAGGTGGAGATCAAGCACGGTATCCGCGCCAGCGATACGGCGGTGCTGGTGTTCAATGATGCGCGTATTCCGGCGAACAACATCCTCGGCAGCGCCGATGTGCAGGCCGGCAAAGAGGATAAGGGCTTCAAAGGCGCGATGGCGACGTTTGATGCCAGCCGTCCGCTGGTAGCAGCCAGCACGCTGGGCGTGGGACGCGCTGCGCTGGAATTCCTGAAAGAAAAACTGGCGGAGAACGGCCTGACCATCCCCTACAACCTGCCGTACCACAAGCTGACGGCGGTGCAGCGTGACGTGCTGGAGATGGAGGCCGAGTGGCGGGCGGCTTATTTGCTCACCTTGCGCTCAATCTCGATGCTCGATCAGGGGCAGCACAACAGCTTAGAGGCTTCGATGGCGAAGGTCAAATCCGGCAAGGTGGTGACGGAGATCGCGCAGAAGGCGGTGGGGCTGCTCGGCTCGATGGGCTACAGCCGCGAATGGCTGGCTGAAAAGTGGATGCGCGATGCCAAGATTGGCGACATTTACGAAGGTACGGGACAGATCAACACGCTGATCGTGGCGCGGCGCATTCTGGGATATACCCGCCGCGAACTGGCCTGATGCAAAAAATACACAATCCTATTGGGAAAGGGTGAACCACAAAATGACTTATTCGATACGCAAAGCAGTGGTGATCGGCTCCGGCACGATGGGCGGCGGTATCGCTACGCTGCTGGCGGGCGTGGGTGTGCAGACCACGTTGCTGGACATCCCCGCCAAAGGCACACAACCGGGGGATGCGCCGGCCAAACGTAACGCGCTGGTGACGGACAACCTGAAAAAACTGCTCAGTTCGCGTCCGCCGCAGGTGTTGGCGGCTGCCGATCTGGAAAGCATTCGCCCCGGCAATCTGGATGACAATCTGGACTTCCTGAGCGATGCCGACTGGATTATCGAAGTGGTGGTCGAACGGTTGGATGTGAAGCGTAGCCTGATGGAGCGCGTGGTGAACGTGGCGCGACCGGATGCGATCATCACCACTAACACCTCCGGCCTGCCGATTGCCGCGATTGCCGAGGGCATGGGCGAAGCGTTCGCCCGCCGTTTCATGGGGACGCATTTCTTCAACCCGCCCCGCCATCTGCATCTGCTGGAAGTTATCCCCCACGCGCAGACCGACCCGGAAATCGTGAAGTTCATAGTGGAGTTCGGGACGCGGGTGCTGGGTAAGGGCGTGGTGATCTGCAAGGATGAGCCGAACTTTATCGGCAACCGCTTTATGTCCATGTCCGGTATGCAGGCCATGAACTACGCGCTCGATCACGGCTACACGGTGGAAGAAGTGGATTCGATCACCGGCCCGCTGATTGGTCGCCCCAAGACCGCCACTTTCCGTTTGAACGATCTGGTGGGCTTCGATGTGGCGGTGCATGTGGCGCGCAACCTGTATCCCGCCATTCCCAACGATCCGGCGCGTGAAGAACTGAACCATCCGAAGGCCAACGAACTGAGCCAGAAGATGCTGGATAACGGCAGGCTGGGCAACAAGTCCGGGCAGGGTTTCTACAAGATGGTGAAGGGCGCAAGCGGCGAGAAGGAATTCTGGTCAATGAACCTGAATACCTTCGAGTATGAAGCGCCGGTCAACCCGCGCTTCGAGAGCGTGAGCAAGCATCGCAAGGTGCAGCCGTTGGGCGAACGTATCAAGCGCCTGATCGCTGAGAAAGACCGCGCAGGCGAGTACCTGTGGCACATGCACGCTTTCTATCTGGCGTATGCTTCCAACCGCGTACCGGAAATCACCGACACGATTGTGAACGTGGACAACGCGCAAAAATGGGGCTTCAGCCACGAGATGGGGCCGTTTGAAATCTGGGACGCGATTGGCGTGGCGGAGACTATCCCCGCGTTCGAGGCGGCGGGGTATCCGGTGGCGGACTGGGTGAAGCAGATGGTGGCCGCCGGACACAGCACCTTCTACCAGCACGACGAAAAGGGACAGGCGACGGCCTTCTACAGCCCGCAGCAAGCCGCTTATGTGCCGCTGGTTGTTGATGCGCGGGAGATGTCGGTGGCGGCGCTGCTGGCGAACAATCGCAAGGTGGCGGGCAACGGCGGCGCGACGCTGCTGGACATGGGCGACGGCGTGGCGCTGTTCGAGTTCCATACGCCCGCGCTGGCGATTGACTCCGATCTGGTGGAGATGGGCTACACGGCGCTCAAGCGGCTGCAAAGCGATTTTGACGCGCTGGTAGTGGGGCATGATGGCGAACGCTTCTGCATCGGCGCGAACGTGATGATGGTCGTGATGGCGGTGCAAAGCGGCCTGATGGATCAGGTGGATACGATGGTGCGGGAGTTGCAGAACCTGACACAGGCCATGCGCTACGCCTCCAAGCCGGTTGTGACCGCGCCTTTCAATATGGCGCTGGGCGGCGGCGCGGAACTGCTCATGGCCGGCACGAGGACGGTTGCTCATGTCGAGTTGTACGCCGGATTGGTGGAGCTGGGCGTAGGGCTGATTCCGGCGGGCGGCGGCTGTAAGGAACTGCTGCGCCGCGTGGTGAGTCCGGTGATGGCGGCCAGCCCGAATGCCGATGTGCTGCCGCACCTGCAAAAGGTGTTCGAGGCGATTGCTACCGCGAAGGTCAGCACCAGCGCCAAAGAAGCGCGTGAGATGGGCTTCCTGAGCGCGGACGACAAGATTGTGATGAACCGTTCGCATCTGCTGTGGGAGGCCAAACAGACGGCGCGGGCGCTGGCGCAGAGCTATACGCCGCGTCAGCCGGAGAAAATCTGGGCGGCGGGGCGGGATGTGTACGCGGCGCTGCAACTGGGCATCGAAGGCTTCCGCGAGGGCAAGTACGCCACCGATTACGACGCGCACATCTCGAAGAAACTGGCCTATGTCCTGACGGGTGGCGCAGTGAGCGAACCGCAGTGGGTGAGCGAACAGGTCATCCTTGATTTGGAGCGCGAGGCGTTCCTGAGCTTGCTGACCGAGCCTAAGACCATCGAGCGCATCAGCCACATGCTTCAGTTCAATAAGCCGCTACGGAATTGATGAGTAGTCATCACGGTCAGCTTTCATCCGTATAATGAACAGGAAAGCTGACCGCTGGCTTTGAGGAGTGGCGACTATGGTTCTGCAACAGGTACAACGTTACACCATCGAAGATTTTGAGTCCTTTGCGGATTCACCGGAAAACGTGACCCGCCTTTTGGAATTGGTGGACGGGGAGATTGTCGAGAAAGTGCCTACCGAAGAACATGGTCGAATCGTGATGAACATCGCCGGGCCGTTGTGGGTGTATGTGCGTCAGTACCCGGATGGGCGTGTGGTTCTGGAAACCCGCCATCGGGTGACAACCGATGCCCACAACGCCCGCATACCGGACATTTCGTACATTCAAGGGATGCGGCCTGCTGTCAAACAGGGCAGCGTGCCGCAGATGCCCGATCTGGCGGTGGAAGTTCAATCGCCCGAACAGTCGTTGAAAGGACTGCGCGAGAAGGTGCGCTATCTGCTGGCGAACGGTTCGCGCTTGGTGTGGTTGGTGCTACCCGATAAGGAGATTATCGAGGTGTATACGCCAGACGATGAGATGATTCTGAGCAAGGATGATGTGCTGACAGGGGGCGCAGTGCTGCCGGGGTTCAGTTTACCCCTGCGCGAAATCTTTGCTGACCCGATAAACCCTTGAACAAGTGCCTGACAGGATAAATTTTTCAAAGTGGAGAGTAGTCATCATGCGTGAAGCTGTAATTGTGGCGGCCTCCCGTACCGCCGTTGGCAAATCGAAAAAAGGCGTGACTCGCAGCGTGCGTTCGGACGATCTGGCAGCAGTGGTGATCCAAGAACTGATGCGCCAGACGAACGGCCAGCTCGACCCCGCCGAAATTGATGATGTGGTGATGGGCTGTGCCATGCCGGAAGGTTCGCAGGGGCTGAACTTCGCCCGTGTGATCGCGCTGCGGGCTGGCCTGCCGGTAGAAGTTCCGGCGCAAACCGTGAACCGTTTCTGCTCCAGCGGCTTGCAGGCGATTGCGATGGCTGCCGAGCGCATCATCGCCAACGGCGCGGACATCATCCTTGCGGGCGGCGCGGAAACCATGTCGCTCGTCCCGATGACCGGATTCCATATCAGCCCGAATCCGTACATGGCGGAGCATGACCCGAATGTGTATATGGGCATGGGGCATACGGCGGAGCGCGTGGCGGACGAGTTCAACATCAACCGAGAGGAGATGGATCAGTTCGCTTACGAGAGCCACCAGAAGGCTGCTGCCGCCACCGATGCAGGCATCTTCAAATCGGAGATTGTGCCGTTTCAGATTGAAGACACCACCATCGGCGCGGACGGCAAGCCGCACACCGAGACGTTTGTCTTTGATGAGGACGAACACCTGCGGCGCGAAACCACCGTCGAAGGGCTGGCGAAGCTCAAGCCGGTGTTCCGGCAGGGCGGGCGCGTGACGGCGGGCAATAGCAGCCCCCTCAGCGACGGCGCGGCGGGCGTGCTTGTGATGGAGGCGGGGAAAGCCGCGCAACTGGGGCTGAAGCCGCTGGCGCGGTTCGTGGGCTTCAGCGTGGCGGGTGTGCGCCCGGAAATCATGGGCGTGGGGCCGATCAACGCCGTTCCCAAACTGCTCAAGCGCGTGGGCATGACGCTGGATGATCTCGATCTGATCGAACTGAACGAAGCCTTCGCAGCGCAGTCGCTGCCGGTCATTCGCACGCTGGGCATGAACCCCGCTAAGGTGAACGTGAACGGCGGCGCGATTGCGTTAGGGCATCCGTTGGGCTGCACGGGCGCGAAGCTGACGGTGCAGATCGTGAACGAAATGGCGCGGCGCAAGGCGCGTTATGGTATGGTGACGATGTGCATCGGCGGCGGCATGGGCGCGGCGGGCATTTTCGAGCATGTGAATTAAACAGTTGAAAGCGTAGGCCATGATGGTGAAACTTAGCCTTTCAAAATGGGTTCTCGTCGCGGGACTGGTGCTTGCCAGCCTAACAGCCTTCGCGCTGGTGGCAGCGCAGGATGCCGACCCGATGGAAAAGACCCTCGCGGCGGTGACGTTCAAGCCGATCAGCGACATCGTAGACGGCGATCTGACGGTTACAGGGTTCGCCAGCGACGGCAGCGCCACGTTGCCCGTGACGACCAAAGTGCCGGTGGCCTGCTCGATTGTCTACGGCACAACGCCGGACTTCGGCAGCCTTGCGGTGGACATGGACATGAATGGCGGCACGCACAGCGACCATAAGCCGCTGCTGACCGGGCTGGAACCGGAGACGACTTACTACTATCGCGTGCAAGGGGTGGACGATGCCGGCGTGATCTACATCTCCGATGTGATGACTTTCACCACGCCCGCGCAGCAAGTTGCCACCGCGACCAATCTGGCCTCGCCGGAACTGGGCGCGACCATCGCCGGTTACAGCAGCGCCTTCGGGAATGCTGACCCGACCATGCCGTGGGGCGCGTTGAACGCGGTGGATGGCAGCGCCAATACCGCGTGGTCATCCTTCGGGGATGGCGATGGCGCGTGGCTGGAGATCAAACTGGCGCAGAAGGCGCACGTCAGCCGCGTCGAATACTGGTCGCGCACCATGACGGATGGCACGTCGCGGGTGACGGCCTTCAGCGTGACCGCCGATGATGGCACGGTGTACGGGCCGTTCACGGTGCCGGATGCCGACCAAGCCTATTCGTTCGATGTGGATTTTGAAACCACTAGCATTCGCTTTGAAGTGGTGAGCAGCACGGGCGGGAATACCGGCGCGGTTGAGTTTGGCGTGTATGGTGAGTTTGTAGACGGTTAGAATATTGACCTTGCAAGGATTCTAATCTCGCAAGCCTAACAGGTTTGCAGCCGCATCCCACCCGCTTGTTGAGGGGAAATGAGGGGGCGATCCAGCCGGATCGCCCCCTTTTTTGTGTCCTGAAGTATCGTCATGCTGAAAGACAGCTTGTTAGGTGCGTGCAATGCTTCCTTTTTTACTGTATATCTGCATGACGTGTACAAATTTCATAAACGGACGTTGTGCAGCCGCTATATGCCCGAATGAAAGGGAGTGAAATATTCACGAACTTCACATAATGAACACTCACGCCAGTGTCGCAAAAAGTGCTTTTTACGAAGTCAGTGCAGTTTAAGAATGTGTTCGTGAAGCCAATATGCTGAGTTCCGGGGGGATCTATGTTCATTGGCAAACCGTTTCAGTTTAGGAAAATAATCTCACTTCTTGTATCGGCTGTGGCCTTCCTGACACTGTTTGTGTCGGGTTCGGTGGCACAGGTCGCCGCACAAACATCACCGATTGACAGTTGTATCCTGACACCGGAAATGCTCTCGGGTCAGGGTTTTTCGCTTTCCGGTCAAGGCTTCTCGCTCTCCGGTCAGGGTTTCACTCTGTCGGGTCAGGGCTTTTCGCTCTCCGGTCAAGGTTTCTCGTTGAGTGGACAGGGCTTCTCGCTCTCCGGTCAAGCGGCGGTGGTGGCGGAAATTCAGGCCAACCCGGTCACACCCGGCAAATGGCTGCTGGATCGCCTGCCGTTCTTTAACGGCGCGGATCGCTTCAACACTATCCCGACGGCCATTCTGGTCGTGGATGATTTCGCGGGCTATGCCTTCCCGACTCCGGTGGGACGCGCTACTGACTTCCTGAGCATCGCGCTGCCCAAGTCGCACGGTGGCGAAGTGATCGCCGCTGTGGTGGATTCGCTCAACGCGGCGAACAATGCGCTCGACCCTGATCTGAACATCTGGATTGTTCCGGTGGACATCAGCGCGGCGGGCTTGAACTACGAAACCGACAATCTGGTTCCGATGCTGGAAAGCACGACTGCCAGTCTGCGCGCCAGCAAGGGCGTGACGCATTTCGTGTATAACTTCAGCTTCGGGCTGATCGCCTGCGCCGATCCGGGCAATCCGGCGGCGGGCATCCCGGCCTTCGATTTCCATCAACTGGTGACGCAGGTCAAACAGGCCAACCAGACGCAATCCGTGCCGAAGGCTGTCACCCCGATTGTGGAGTGCATCACCGTTTCGGGCGACCATTACGGCGATGATGACCGCAAGAGCTATGCCTATTTCGGTTATCAGAACGACAACAACGGCAGCATGAGCATCCCCATCAGCAACGCTAACAATTTCTCCGAGCGCACCTCGCAAGATCAGGGGCAGCCGCGCCTGTTTGAAACCGGACGGCAGCGGTACGCCTTCAAGGTGGATTTCAACGGCAATAACCTGACGTGGAAGCTGGTCGGGCCGGATGGCGTGACCCGCACCGCGACGGCAAACAGGAACACCCCGCGCTGCGGCACACCCCTCACCCGTGCGACACAGGCTGTCACGCCGGTGCTGGAGTGCGTGGCGACCAACCCGGCTGGCGGTTATATCGCTCGCTTCGGCTATAACAACCCGAACCCCGCGAATACGGTGGCGATTATCACCCGCACCGGCGGTAGCAATAAGTTCACCTCCTCGCCTGCGGATCGTGGGCAGACGACGACCTTCCTACCCGGCCTGCACAAAGATGTGTTCCGCGTGCCGTTCAGCAGCGGCAATTTGGTGTGGTCGCTGAACGGGATTTCGGCGACAGCCACCCCGACATCGCCGGCTTGCCCGACGGATAGCGGCATCGGTATCGCCGATCAGATGGTGAAGAACGGCCTGTCGTCCAGCCAGATCGCAGCCCGGATGCAGTCGTTGACGCAGGTGGTGACGAACGACCCCAACCTGCAACCGCTGCGGAGCTATATGCAGCAGAAGCTGGCGTTGAGTGCCAACCGCACCCAGCCGGAACAGCACATTCCGGTGGCCTCGTCTGGCAACTACCGCCCTTGGCTGGGGACGAACCCGCTGTCTCCGGCGGCATGGTCGGAGTTCATCGCCACCGGCGCGACGCTAGATAACACCGACAATATGTGGTCGTTCTCGCAGTACGGCAACATCCTCGCTCCGGGCGCGGGCTATCCGCTGTTCTACGTCCTCGGCGCGAATACCTATGGCGCAGGCACGTCCTTCGCCGCCCCGATCTTCAGTTCGCTGGCAGCGGTGTGCGCCACGCAGCCCTTCGGCGTGTCGTTCGATGGCGTGAACCCGCCGCTGACCGTGCTGAACAAGTCCGGCAACCTGCCGATCAACGCGACCACGCTGGCACCGTTCGCGTGCAGCATCAACCATGCGCCGACAGCCAGCGCCCAAGCGGTGACGACGGACGAGGACACTTCGGTGGCCTTCACGCTGACCGCCTCGGATGTGGATGCGGGCGACTCGCTGATCTATACGCTGACCGCGCCGCTTAAGGGCGTTCTGAGTGGTGTTGCGCCGGCTTTGACCTACACGCCCAACGCCAACCTGAATGGCAGCGACAGCTTCAGCTATCAGGTGTGCGACAGCAAGGGTGCTTGCGCGACGGCGGTGGTGAGCATCACCGTCAATCCGGTCAACGACGCGCCTACGACCAGCAATCAGTCGGTGGCGACGGACGAAGATATGCCGACCGCGATCACGCTGGTGGCGCTGGATGTGGATGATGCGGTCTTGACCTACATCCTGAGCAATCCGGCACAGGGCGTGCTGAGTGGGACTGCGCCCGCCTTGCTGTATACGCCGAACGCGGATTTCAACGGTGGCGACGGCTTCGGCTATCAGGTGTGCGACGCGCAAAACGCCTGCGCTTCCGGCGCAGTGAGCATCACCGTGAACGCGGTCAACGACCCGCCGGTGGCTGCTGACCAGCCCGTAGTGACGAATGAAGATACACCTGTGTCGTTCGTCCTGAACGCCTATGATGTGGACAGCCCTGCGCTGATCTATACGCTCGTCCCGCCCACCAGTGGCGTGTTGAGCGGCGAAGCGCCCAACCTGACCTATACCCCGCTGCCTAACTTCTTCGGGAGTGACAGCTTCAAGTATCGCGTCTGCGATGCCGATATGGGCTGCGCGGTGGCGACGGTGAACATCACCGTGAACGCGGTGAACGATCTACCGCTGGCGAACAGCCTGTCGGTGACGACCAACCAGAATACGCCAGTGGCGATCACGCTGGTGGCTGTGGATGTGGAAGACGCGACCCTGACCTACACGGTTGGCGCACCCATCAGCGGCGTGTTGAGTGGGACGGCGCCCAATCTGGTGTACACGCCCAACGCCAACTTCTACGGCGCGGACAGCTTCGGCTATCAGGTGTGCGATACGGCAGGCGCTTGTGCGAATGCGGTGGTGAGCATCACCGTCAATCTGGTCAACGCCGCGCCGGTTTGTACCAACGCTGCGCCGCTGGTGGTTGAAGATGGCTCCGACGAACACCGCACGATCACCGTGACCATTCAGGGCGTGGTTGATCCGAACGGCGATGCGGTGAGCATCATCATCACCTCGGTCTATCAGGATGAAGAAGTGGACGGCACGGGCGATGGCAACACCTCGCCGGATGCGACGGGCATCGGCACCTCCACCGTGACGCTGCGCAACGAGCGCGACGGCAGCGAAGATGGCCGCGTGTATCATCTCAACTTCACTGCCAGCGATGTCTGGGGCGCGTCCTGCTCTGGCGCGGTGACGGTGAGCGTTGACCATGACCACAATCACGAAGCCGAGGATGACGGCGAGGAGCACGACTCTAGTTCCGGTTCCTAGCAGTTCCCTTGTCTCCCCGGACAAGTAACCTGCCTGCGTAGGCAGGCACAAAGCTACAGCGCCCCCGATACATCATCGGGGGCGCTGTCTTATAGAGATGGGATGTACGTTATCAGCAGCCTATGGAATGATGGGGTGACAACAAGTTGTGTGCTGGCTTATCCTGCCACACCAGACGGTGCGACAGGACTGTGGTCATTGAGGAACATTCATGACTCTGACGATTCTCATCGCAACCTATCTAGAACCGGAACTGGTCGCCCGTATCGAGGCGGCTGCGCCGGGGCTGACCGTCATCAACCGCCCTGATCTGATCGGGCAACCGCGTTTCATCGCTGACCATACCGCCCCGGTGACGCGCACGCCTGAACAGGAGGCGGAGTGGCGCAGTTTACTGGCGCAGGCCGACGTGCTGTTTGATTTTGATCCGCTGTATGGCGAAAACCTGCCTGAGATGGCGACGCGGTTGCGCTGGATACAGGCCACCAGCGCGGGTATCGGCAAGTATGTGGAGCGTATGCGCTATGCCGAACGCACCTCATGGGTGTTCACAACTGCCAGCGGGGTACATGCTCGTCCGCTGGCTGAATTTGCGTTGATGGCGATGTTGATGTTCGCCAAAGATTACGGGTATTTGCAAAGCGAGAAGGCCGCGCAGCACTGGGCGCGGTACTGCGGGGGCGAGCTTTCGCACAAAACCGCCGCTATTATCGGGTTGGGGAAGATCGGGCAGGAAGTGGCGCGGCTGGCGAAAGCGTTTGATATGCAGGTGATCGGAACCCGGCGCGACTTTTCCCGTCCCACGCCGCATGTGGATCAGTTAGTTCCGCAGGATCAACTTTTGGATGTATTGAGCAAGGCCGATTATCTGGTGCTGGCGATCCCGCATACCCGCGAAACCGGCGGGCTGATCGGCGCGGCTGAACTGGCTGCGCTGCCGCATGGTGCGGTTCTGATTAATGTGGCACGCGGCGCGGTGGTTGACCAGCCTGCGCTAATCGAGGCGCTGCGTTCCGGTCATCTGCGCGGGGCGGCGCTGGATGTGTTTGAAACCGAACCGCTGCCACCGGATAACCCGCTGTGGCAGATGCCCAATGTCCTCATCAGCCCCCACTCAGCCAGCACAGCCCCGTCCGAAAACGCGAAAATTGTGGACATCTTTTGCGAGAACATCCGCCGTTTTCAGGCAAATACTCCCCTGATGAATGTGCTGGATGTCGAGAAGGGCTATTGATTCCGCGCCAGCCCCGATGGAGGCTTTCCAGCGCGACACCGCTATTAGGGTGTCGCGCTGGTTTTGCTCAGGTGAGGGTGATGAATTGCGGCGGCGCAGGCCGATTCGACAGTTCTTGTTGCACCGCGTCTTTCAAATCCAGCGTTTTGCCGCGTTCCAGCGCCGCTTCCACCTGTTCAGGCGGCAGCACGGTTTTGAGCTTTTCGAGGATGGGCGCGGCGGTTTGCCGGATTCCCTGAAACGTGGCCGGATGGTGGATGATGAGTCCCAGCAGCGTCGCGGCGCGTTCGGGGTCGGGCAGCACTTCCGCGAGGCTGACCAGACCTTCCAGCAGAATCGGCGTGGCGTCAATATCACGGGCGGCTTCTAAGGCCTGACAGTAGTAATCCATCGCTTCCCGCATGTCCTGCTGTCCTTTGGCGACATGACCGAGGTTGATGAGCGTTTTGGCTGCGCCCTGCCGGTTGCCAATGGCGCGGGCGATGGAAAGGCTTTGTCCGAAATAGTTGGCGGCGTTGGCGAACTCTGAACGCAGTACCGCGAGGAAACCGAGGTTATCCAGCGCGAGGCCGATGGCACGCCGTTCGCCAATCGCCCGCGACAGGTTCAGGCTTTCCTCAAAGTAGCGGTGGGCGGTTTCCAGATCACCCTGTTCGCCGGCCACGCCGCCGAGGTTGAGCAGGGCGCTGGCGACGCGCCGCCGCTGACCGCTGGCGCGGCAAATGCTCAAGCTGGCTTCAAAATGCTGTGCGGCCTGTGCATATTCCCCTTGCGAATAGGCCACGAGGCCGAGGTTGTTGCTGGCTCCGGCGCGGCCTTCCACATCGTTGAGCGCCCCTGCGATTTCCAGACTGCGCTCGAAATGCTGTCCGGCACTCTGGTAATCACCCTGCTCGAAGCACACCATCCCCAGCCGATTCAATGCCCGCGCAGTCGTGAGCTGTTCTCCGATTTGTTCGCTCTGGCGCAGGCTTTCCTCGCAGCAGCGGGTGGCTTCGGCATAGTTGCCCTGCCGCCAGTAGATGTTCCCTAGCAGGCTTAGAGCGCGGGCGGCGCCGGCCTGATCGTTCAGGCTGCGGCACATCTCCAGCCCTTCTTCAAGCTGGATGCGGGCGCGGGCATAATCGCCGGTAAACTCCATCGTTTCGCCCAGTTTCAGCAACAGTTCAGCGCGAATCTGGCGGCGCTCGTCGTCCGATAGGGCGACGGCCTGAAGCAAATTGAGCGCCCGTTCAAAGTACATGAGCGCATCGGAAAGCGTGCTGATGTGCAGCGCATACTCGCCGGCTCGCCGCGCATAGTGCAGTTCTTTCGCCACATCGTTCGCGGCGCGCCAGTGCTGCGCGAGGATGGCGGCTTGTTCTTCCGAGTCCGGGTAGACGGTTTCGAGGGCTTGCGCCACCACGCGATGGAGTTCGCGGTTGATGTGGGCGGGGATATTTTGCAACATCACCTGCCGCAGCTTATCGTGAATGAACTGCCATTTGCCGTCCTGCACTTCGATCACGGCACAGTTGGCACAGGTTGTCACCCATTCATCGAGGCTCAAATTCCCCTTCACCTCGGTCATCACTTTCAGGTCAATTTCGCGTCCAGCCACCGCCGCCAGCCGCAGGAGCGCCTGCGAGTCGTCGGGAACTCGCGCCAACCGCCGTTCGATCACGGTTTCGATGCCCCCCGCGAACACGCGCTGCGGTAGGGTTTGCTGGCCCACGTTTTCCAGCCGTCCGGCTTCTTCCGCCAGCACGCGCACCACTTCGATCAGGAAATAGACGTTGCCTTCGGTTTCACGCTGGAGCAGGTCAATCACATGCGGTTGTGTGCCGGCGCTGCCCAGCATGGACTCGCTGAGGGCGGCGACATGCTCCGACGACAGCCGATCAAGGCGCATGGGGGTCATGTCCGGCAGTTCAGACGGCAAGCCGGGGCGGTCTTCAGGCCGGTAGGTGGCGATAATCAGGATCGGCAAGTCAGTGACCATGCCGACCAGCAACCGCAGCACGTCAAGGCTTTCGCCAATCCACTGCAAATCTTCGAGGATGAGCAGAATCGGTTTGGTCTGCCGCTGGAAGATGCTGGCGATGGTGCTGAACAAACGCTGTTGAAACGAGGTGGTTTCCAGCGCCGCCGCGTCCGGTATCGAACGCTTTTGCAGTTGGGCGATGTCCGGCACGATGTCTTTCAACACGCCCGCGTCCAGATCGCTGACTTCGGTGTGCAGCAGCAAGCGCCGCAGCGGTTCGCGCCACAGCTGGAAGGGCAGGCCGCCGTTCGGGTTGACCTGCCCGCGCAGCACGATCACCCCTTGTACCAGCGCCAGAATGCGCATTTCGTCCAGCAGGCGCGATTTGCCCACGCCGCTTTCGCCGCCGATCAGCCATGCGCCGCCTTTGCCCTGCGTGGCGGATTTGAGCGCGGCTTCTAGCAGCGTCAGCTCTTTTTCGCGCCCGACGAAATGGGCGGCTTGCAAGAAACTCTCGCGGACGGCGGCGCTTTCCTCCGGCACGGGCTGACCGAGTACCAGCGCCAGATCACGGATGACCTGATTGGCATCCTGATAACGCTCATAGGGGAACTTCGTCAGAAGTTTTTCCATGATGCGTTCAAACGACGCAGGGGAGTCGCTAGGGGAGGTGGGAACAGAATCCGCGTACTTGTCCGACAGCGGGACGATTTCCTCCAGCGCCGACAAATCTGGCATGGTGAACAGAATGTTCTGGATCAATTCCCCCACATTGTCGGTGTTGAAGGGATGCCGCCCGACGAGGTATTCGTAGGCCATTACGCCGATGGCGTATAAATCCGCCGCCGCCTGCGCCCGTTCGCCGCGCAGCGTTTCCGGCGCGATGTAGGCCAGCGTCCCCGCCATCTCGCCTTCCTGCGTGGCAGATTGACCGTGTACCATCGAAAGGCCGAAGTCCAGCACTTTCACCAGATCGTCGCTGACCAGCACGTTGGCGGGTTTCAGGTCGCGGTGGATAACCCCGCGCCGGTGTAGGTAGGCCACCGCTTGCAAGGTCTGGAATAGCAGTTCGATTTTGCGCTCGAAGGGCTTATCCATTGCGGCTTCGGTCAGCGGGTTCGCGCCCTGTATCAAGTCCATCGTGAAGTAGGGCTGACCGCTGTCGTCGAAACCGTAGTCCAGCACGTTGATGATGTGCGGGTGGCGCAGCGAAGCCAGTGTGCGGAACTCTTGCGCCAGCGCCAGCCGCAGGCCGATGCTGTCGTTGCCATAGGCATGAGAAGCAAATTCGAGATTTTCGGTGGGCGCAGTCACCCGTTTGAGCGCAATGGTTTGTCCGGTCAGCCTGTCCACAGCGCGATAGACGGCACCCATGCCGCCTTCGCCCAGCACGGTCTGGAGGTCGTAACGATGACCAATGACCTGACCGTTCAAAGTTGTCATATCTCTGGACTCCATGCTGTGACGCTTTTTTACAATGCTCATTACTAACTGCAATTCTAGTCGCGTGTGGATAGAGCGCGCAACCTGTGACTTCTATAGCGGAAGTGTGAAGGCTTTTGCAGGGAGCGTGCGGGCTGCCCCCATCCCTCATAAGTCGTTTTCGTGGGATTTTCGCAGTTTGCTGAGGGATAATGTGGTATAATTGGCGCTTGTCCGAAATGAAATTTGGCACAATGCCGGGGTAAGGCAGCAGCGCATGTTCTGGGGCGAATATTCTCACCAGTTGGATGAAAAAGGGCGCGTCATCATCCCGGTTCGATTCCGTCCGCAACTGGCACCTGCCGCTTTTCTAACACGCGGACTCGATCATAACCTCGTGATTTATCCGCAGGCTGTGTGGCAGGCGTTGACCGACCGCCTGAACGAAATCCCGATCACCCAACCGGCTTCGCGTGCGCTGCGCCGCCTGTTGTTTTCGGGGGCGGTGGAACTGTCGTTGGATCGGCAGGGGCGCATTTTCATCCCGTCATATTTGCGTGATTATGCCGCGCTGGATAGCGCCGTTCTCATCGCCGGCATGGAAACCTATGTCGAACTGTGGGAACCCGGTCACTGGCGGGTCACGTTGAACGGCGTTTCGGACGCGCTAGGTGCCGAAGCGAAAGATTTCCTCAAGCTGGGCATTTAGGCATTTAATCCTCCTATGGAACACATTTCTGTATTGCTGGACGCTGTGGTGAGTGCTTTGCTGCCTGCTGCGCGGGTGGTGGATGGGACGCTGGGCGCGGGCGGTCATGCGCGGGCGCTGCTGGCGGGCGGCGCGGGCGAACTGTTAGGGCTGGATGCCGATCCGCTGGCGATTTCGATTGCCCGTCAGACGTTAGCGCCTTTCGCAGAACGGGCGCACCTCGTCCACCGCAGTTATGAGCGCATGGCGGAAGAAGCCGCCGCGTTGGGTTGGTCAGGCGTGGATGCCATCGTGCTTGATCTGGGCGTGTCGTCCATGCAGTTTGATCGGGCGGAGCGCGGGTTTGCCTTTTTGCAGGATGGCCCGCTGGATATGCGCTTCGATCCGCAGGGCGAACGACCGTCGGCGGCTGATCTGGTGAACCATCTAGATGAGGCCGAATTAGCGGATTTGATCTATAACTATGGCGAGGAGCATCATAGTCGGCGGCTGGCGCGGGCGATTGTGGCGGGTAGGCCGTTTCAGACCACCCGCGAACTGGCGGCGGTCATCGAACGGGCGCAACCGCGCCGTCCGGGGGACAAACTGCATCCGGCCACGCGCACCTTTCAGGCGTTGCGAATCGCCGTGAATGACGAACTGGGCGCGGTGGAACGGGTGCTGCCGCTGGCGATTGATCTGCTCCGTCCGGGGGGGCGGCTGGCGGTGATTAGCTTTCACAGCCTCGAAGACCGGCTGGTGAAGCAGGCGTTCAAACTCGCCAGCACGGATTGCATTTGCCCGCCGCGTGTGCCCGTGTGTGTATGCGGACATCGCGCCAGCGTGCGCCTGCTGACGCGCAAGCCGCAGGTGGCAGATGCGGCGGAAGTGGCGCAGAATCCGCGCAGCCGCAGTGCGAAATTGCGGGTGGTGGAAAAGTTGGGCGGCGATGAGGACGGAGCAGAATGAGCCAGCGAGGGACGAAACAGGCGGAACGGTTAGGCCGTCCGCTGCAAATTCAGCGGCAGGCGACGGCGCTGGCCGGCTTGGGCGTGTTCATCGCCATCATCATCGGCGCGTTGTATCTGGCGCAGTCGGCTTCGGTTGCCACGCTAGGCCGCCAACTCGAAGAACTGATTACCCGCCGCAACGCGCTGGAACAGACCAACGAACAACTGCGTTCGGAGATCGCGCAACTGCGCAGCGTGCCGCGTTTGCTGGCGCGGGCGCAGGAATTGGGCTTCAACCCCTCCAACGACAGCGAAATCGAATATCTATTTGTGGATGGGTATAATCCGCAGCGGGTAGACGTGCCAGCGGCGGCGGCTTCGCAAACGCCGGATAACCTGCCCGTTTATGATGAATCGTTCGCCGGTTGGCTTCAGCAGCAGTGGGATTCGTTGTTGCGGCAGTTTCAGGGATACAGCAGCGGTGGGAGTTAGCGTTTTCGTTCCTTCTTCCGGGTGGTGGGGTATGTAGGCGAAAGGTTGGGACGATGCAGCAAGCCAGTAATCCGCAGTTAGACACATTCAATGCGCGACTGCCGTTTGTCATCGCGGGGATGGTGGTGGTGAGTACTCTGCTGATTCTCAAGCTGTTCTCGTTCCAGCAGCTTGCCAGCGATGTTTTGAACGAACTCAGCCCCGACTATAATCGGACGGTCAATCTGGCCTCGGCGCGGGGCATTGTGTATGACCACACCGGTCAGCGCATGGCGGTGAATACGATTGAGTACCGCATCGGCATCAGCCCGAATCTGGTTTCCAACCCGCAGCGTACCGCGACTGAACTGGCCTCGATCCTCGGCTTGGATGAACTACAGGTGTTTCAGGCTGTCACCAGTGATGACCCGTGGGTGCTGCTGTCTCCGCGTGTGAACGCGGTGGTCGGGCAGCAGGTCGAGCAGTTGGACATGGTGAGCCTGACGATTGACAAAATCCCGCGCCGCAGTTACCCGCAGGGCGCACTGGCGGCGCATATTCTGGGCTTCGTGGGCGGCGACCTGAAAGGCTATTACGGCGTGGAGGGGAAGTTTCAGGATCAACTGGTGGGGCGTCCGCGCAGCGAGATCATCAGCGACATTCCGTTTGACCTGCCTTCGGATCAAGAGGCCGATCGTGGCGCGGATGTGTACCTGACGATTGACCGCGATATTCAATACCTGTTGGAAAGCGAACTGGCGCTGGCGCTGGATGAAACCGGCGCGAAACGTGGCACGATCATCGTGATGAATCCGCGCACGGGCGATATTCTGGGCATGGCGAGTCTGCCGTCTTTCGACCCGAACGATTATCAGGCCGTGCCGGATGCGAAGGACTGGAACGACCCCGCCACCAGCGAACAATATGAGCCGGGTTCGGTGATGAAGGTGCTGACGGTGGCGGCGGCGCTGGACAAAGGCGCGATTACGCCGGGGTTCACCTATAACGATCAGGGCGTGCTGGATAAGGCCGGCATCCAAGTTTACAACTGGGATCGGCAGGCGCATGGTCTGGTGGATGTGACGGGCATTCTGGTGCAGTCGCTTAATGTGGGCGCGGCGACCATCAGCTTACAGATGGGGCCGAGCGATTTTTACTCGTATATGAGCAAATTCGGTTTCGGGCGACTGACGGGGGTGAATGTGCAGGGCGAAGCTCCCGGCACGATGCACGTCCCCGGCGACAGTGATTGGAGCGAGAGCAACCTGCTCACGAACGCTTACGGGCAGGGGATGGCGGTCACGCCGCTGCAAATGATTACCGCAATCGGCGCGATTGCCAATGACGGCCTGATGATGCAGCCCAACATCGTGCAAAAGATTGTGAAGGGCGATCAGGTCAGCCTGTCGCAACCGATTGCGCTGGGCAGGCCGATCAGCGCCGATACAGCCCATATTGTGCGCGATATGATGGTGGCGGTGGTCAACAACGGGGTGGATGATGGGGCGCGGTTGCCGGGGTACACGGTGGCGGGCAAGACCGGAACTGCCGAAATTGCGACACCGGTGGGCTACCGCAGCGATGCGTGGATCATGAGTTTCATCGGGTTCCTGCCGGCGGATGACCCGCAGGCGATTGTGCTGATTAAGCTGGATGAGCCGCAGACCGGACGTTGGGCGAGTCAGGTGGTGGCGCCTTTGTTCCGTCGTCTGGCGGAACGGTTGGTGGTGCTGATGGAAATCCCGAACGATGCGGCGCGGCAGGCGATTACCGCGCAGGGCGGGGCGGTGGATGCCGTCAAGCGTTAGAGAACGGTTTGGGTTTTGGCGGGCGGACGGGTTACACTGTGTGCCTTCTGTGACAGCGGGGAAATGTGTGAATTATGGCGGGACAATTACCGTTTGCGTTGTCGGTCGGGGGCGTGGCGTTTTTGCTCGGCGTGATCTGGGGCGGCCCGTTTGTCGAAATCCTGAAGCGCCTGCGCATCGGCAAGCAGATTCAGGTGGAACTGAGCGCCGAACACCAGAAGAAAACAGGAACGCCCACGATGGGCGGGATCATGATTGTGGTGCCGGTGCTGCTCATCATGCTCGGCCTGAACGTGGTGAATGTCATCCGCACTGTGACCGGCCCCAGCATTTTGTTGCCGCTGGTGGTGCTGGTGGGCTTCGCGCTGCTGGGGATGATTGACGACTGGGAAGGCATTCAGAAGTCCCGCAACCCGAACAAGCTGCAAACCGGGCAGGGGTTATCGGTGCGGGCGAAGTTTGCCGCGCAACTGGGGTTAGCCACGCTGATCGCGTGCATTTTTTCGCTGTATAACGGCGGTTTCCAGTATGCGAATCAGCTTGTTATTCCCATTTTTCAGATCACCATCTACATTCACCCCATCCTGTTCATTCCCATCATGGTGTTCATCATCAACGCGCTCTCGAACGCCGTGAACTTCACCGATGGGCTGGACGGGCTGGCCGGCATTATCACCGCCAGCGCCTTCGCCGCCTACGGGGTGATCGCCTATTTGCAGGGGCAGATTTTCATCACGCAGTTGTGCTTCATTCTGGTGGGCGCGTGTTTCGCTTTCCTGTGGTTCAACGCGCATCCGGCGCAGTTGTTCATGGGCGATGCCGGATCGCTGGCACTAGGGGCAACGCTAGGAACGATTGCCATGATGACCGGACAATGGCTGCTGCTGCCGGTGATCGCCATTGTGCCGCTGGCTGAAACGGTCAGCGTGATCTTGCAAGTGGCCTATTTCAAGCGCACCAAAGACCCCGCCACCGGACAGGGGCTGCGTTTGTTCCGCATGGCGCCCATTCATCTGCACTTTCAGAAGGGCGGCTGGAGCGAAACGCAGGTTGTCCAACGCTTCTGGTTGGTGGGCTTGCTGGCGGCCATCATTGGCGTGGCGCTGGCGCTGCTGTAAACCGCCGCATACGCTTGGTGCGGATTGAGAGGTCGAATCCTCGACAGGAGATATTGTGGGTGCTGTCAATGGAACTGCCCGGGTTGACCGGTTGTATGGCAAGAAAGTCGCGGTGCTGGGGTTCGCCCGTCAGGGGAAGGCGCTGGCACGCTGGTTGCCCACTGTGGGGGCGCGAGTGCTGGTGAGCGATTCGCGGTCGCCGGAACAACTGGCGTCCGAAATGGCTGCGTTCCCGGATGTGGAATTTGTACTGGGCGGGCATCCCGAAAGTTTGCTTGCTGGCGTGGATGTGCTGTGCTTGTCGGGCGGCGTGCCGCTGGATTTGCCGATTGTGCAGGCCGCCATTCGTCAGCGCATTCCCCTGACGAATGATGCGCAGATGTTCATCGAACGCTGCCCCGCGCCGGTGGTGGGCATCACGGGCAGCGCAGGCAAGACGACGACCACCACGCTCACGGGCGAAATCTTCAAACGGGCAGGGCGCACTACATGGGTGGGCGGCAACATCGGCGATGTGCTGCTGGATGTGCTGCCGCAGATCGAACCCGCGCATACAGTGGTGATGGAACTCTCTAGTTTCCAGCTGGAATTGATGACCAGCAGCCCGCACACGGCTGCCGTTTTGAACATCACCCCCAATCATCTTGACCGCCACGAAACGATGGACAATTACATCCGCGCCAAAGCCCAAATTGTCCTGCATCAGAAACCGGACGATGTGGCGGTGCTGGGGCTGGATGACGAAGGCAGTCGCGGGTTGGCGGATGGCGTCCCCGGCGGGTTGGCGTGGTTCAGCGCCCACACGATGGTGCCGGATGGCGCATTCCTCGCCGGACAGCGGTTGCTGGTGGCTGGACGTGCCAGCGCCAACGGCGATACACGGGTGGTCTGTGACCGCGATACCGTGCCGCTGCGGGGCGACCATAACATCCTGAACGCGCTGGCGGCCTGCGCGATCTGTGGGGTGAACGGCGTGGAACCGGAAGTGATGGCGGCGACTATCCGCGATTTCAAGGCGGTTCCGCACCGTCTGGAGGTGGTGCGGGTGGTGAACGGTGTGACCTATATCAACGACAGCATCGCCACCGCGCCCGAACGGGTGGTGGCCGCGCTGCATAGCTTCACCGAACCGGTGGTGCTGCTGGCCGGTGGCAAGGACAAGAAACTGCCGTGGGAGGAGATGATGCGTCTCGCCCGTAGCTGTTGCCGGCATATCGTGGCTTTCGGCGCGGCGGGCGATCTGGTGGCGGACGTGGCGCAGAAGGTCGGCGCGGAAGCCGGATGGGTGACTCGCGTGGAGACGCTAGAACAGGCGGTGGCGGCGGCGGCGGCTCATGCGCAGGCCGGTGATGTGGTGCTGCTCTCGCCGGGGGGGACGAGCTACGATGCTTATGTGGACTTCGCGGCACGCGGGGAACACTTTCGAGCGTTGGTGATGCAGCTATAATGAAAGATGCCCCCTCATCCCCGTCCCTTCCGCTGCGCGCCAGGGCGAAGGGTGTAAGACAAAGACAGGGATTTCGCGTGGGCAAGGGCTTTTGGGGACAAAAATAGAATGAGGATGGCATGACCGACCAACCGTTGAATCTGCCGGAATCCCCCGCGCCCCGTCCGGTGCGGGCTACCCCGCGTTCGGCTCCGCGCTTTGTGGCGACGGAGGCGGCGGGTGAAAAACGGCGCGGCTTTCTGGGGACGCTGGATAGCACCCTGCTGGTCATCGTGGGGGTGTTGCTGGCGATCGGGTTGATGATGGTGTACAGCACCACCTTCGACTGGAGCTACCAGACCTACGGCAACCAGTCCACGATTTTTTTGAAGCACCTTCGTAACGCGCTCATCGGCGCGGCGCTGATGATTATTTTGACGTTTGTGGATTACCGCATCTGGCGGCGGCTGGCGGTGATTATCCTGCTCATGACCATCGGTGCGCTGGTGGCGGTGCTGCTGTTCGGGGACGATACTTTTGGCGCTCGTCGTGCGCTGATTAACGGCTCGTTCCAGCCCGGTGAACTGGCGGAACTGACGATCGTGGTCTATATGGCGGCGTGGCTGAGTTCGCGGCGGATGCAGGTGCGCAGCCTGACGAATGGCTTGCTGCCGTTCGCGGTGCTGGTGAGCATCGTCAGCGGGCTGGTGCTGCTTCAGCCGGACATCAGTACGGCGGCGACTATCCTCGTCGTCGGCTCGATCATGTTCTTTCTGGCGGGCGCTGATCTGGTTCACATGTCGGTGGCTGGGGTGCTGGTGGCGGTGGTGGGTGTGATCTGGGTGACGAACTTTGGCCCGGATTATGCACAGGGACGGCTGGACTCGTATTTGAACAGCGTGACCGATGTGACACAGGCCGACTACCATGTGCAGCAGGCCATTATCGCCTTCAGCAACGGCGGCCTGACCGGGTTGGGATTGGGTCAGGGCAAGCAGAAGTTTGCCAACCTGCCCGCGCCGCACACCGATAGCATTTTCGCGGTGATTGGCGAAGAACTGGGGCTGTTGGGCGCGACGCTGGTGGTGGCGTTGTATGTGGCGCTGGTGGTGCGCGGGCTACGCTTGGCGCGGCGGGCGGTGGATAATTTTGGCGCGTTGCTGGTGGCCGGGCTGACCATCTGGATCGCCCTCAAGGCGCTGCTGAACATCGCGGTGATGACGGCGATGGTGCCGCCAACGGGCGCGCCGCTGCCGTTCATCAGCTTTGGCGGCTCGTCGCTGGTGGTGCTGATGTCGGCAACGGGCTTAATGTTGAGCGTGGGACGGGTGCGGGCGCTGGAAGGGCTGCCCAAACGCGCTACGGTGGAACGGCGCAACGTCCTCGCCTATCTGAAGCCCAACCGCGAGGACGGGCAAGAGCGCGAGTCGGTCTGAAGTTTGCGGCGTTGGCAGACGCTACACCGATTGCATGAGCTAACGCTGTCCTCAATTGGGATTGTCATGGACGAGTTCGCAATCCCCTGTCACAATGGGCGGGGGATTTTTGTTTTGCAGGCCAGCATAGACGGATGAAACCTGCTAAAATCCCCTGTGAGTGAGGTTTTATGCAGGGTAAACAACCAATTCGCATTCTGGTGGCCGCCGGTGGAACGGGCGGTCATGTCTATCCGGCTCTGGCAATCGCAGAAGCGGCGATTCAACGCCAACCAGCGGTTCACCTGTCGTTCGTGGGCAGCGTGGATGGGTTTGAACGTCCGATGGTGCAGGCGGGGGGTATCGCGTTCGATACCTACGACGAAGTGCTGTCGGGGCCGGTTCATGGCGTCAGCCTGCCGCGCAAAGTTTTGAGCGCCGTTCAACTGGCGCTAGGGACGCTGCAATCGTTGGGGCTGATGTGGCGGCGGAAGCCGGACGTGGTGCTGTTGACGGGCGGATGGGTGGGGCTGCCGGTGGCGCTGGCGGCGTGGCTGTGGCGCGTGCCGTCGCTGGTGTACCTGCCCGACATTGAGCCGGGGCTGACGATTCGCGTTGTGCGGCGCTTCGCACGGCTGGTCGCGCTGACCGTCCCCGAATCCGCTGCCTATTTTCCGCAGAATCGCACCGAAACCATCGGCTATCCGTTGCGCGGGCAAATGCTGGCGGCCACCCGTGCGGCGGGGCAGGCGCATTTCAAGCTCGATCCGGCGCGGCGGACGCTGCTGGTGTTCGGCGGTAGCCGGGGTGCGCGTGCCATCAACGCCGCGCTGCTCGATATTTTGCCTGCTCTGTTCGCGGCAGGGGTGCAGGTGATTCATGTGACGGGCACGCTGGACTGGCCGGACATCCAAGCGAAACGGGATGCTCTGCCGGATACAACCCATTACCATGTTTTTCCGTATTTACATCAGGAGATGGGGTTGGCGATGGCAGCGGCTGATCTGGTGGTGAGCCGTTCCGGGGCAAGCGTGTTGGGCGAGTTCCCGCATTTTGGCCTGCCCGCCGTGTTGATTCCCTATCCCCATGCGTGGCGCTACCAGAAGGTGAACGCCGATTATCTGGCTGACCGGGGCGCGGCGGTGTGCTTGCCGGAAGCGGAGATGACCGCCGGCTTGCTGCCGCTGGTGCGCGATTTGCTAGGGAATGCGGCACGGCTACAGCCCATGCAGGCGGCGGCGGCGGCGCTTGCCCATCCACAGGCGGCACAGGCGGGCGCGGCGGCGCTCATCAAACTGGCGGAGGCGCGATGATCGAACTGGGCGCGGTGATGTATGTCATGATGGGGGTGTTTGGGTTCATCGGCTATCAGCGTGGCCTGAGCAAAGAACTGATTTCCCTCGCGGGCATCATTCTCGCGCTGTTTGCGCTGTTCCAGTTCAATAACCTGCTGCTGAACGTGCTGCTGGCGAATGTGCCGCCGGAACAGAAATTCGTGGTACAGTGTTTGCTCTTTGGTACGATTGTCTTTTTTGCGTATCAAACGCGAGGCTTGGGGCGTAAGCTGGCGAACGATAGCGGCCGCGACAGTCTGCAATCCACCATTTTAGGGACGCTGATGGGCGCGGTGAATGGCTACCTGATCTGGGGATCGCTGTGGTATTTCATGCACATCAACGGCTACCCGCTGTCGCCCTTCATTTCTGCGCCGCCAGCAGGGACGCAGAGCGCCGATATGATCGCCGCGCTGCCGCTGTACTTGCTGGCGGGCGGGCCAAACGGAGATGGGAACTTGTTGGCGTTTGCGGTCATTTTGTTATTCGTATTTGTGCTAATCTTGATCTGAAGCAACGCGGACGCGCACAGGCGCTCCGTTTCAGGCACGCGGGGAGCAGCCGATCGTGGTTACGCTGTACAGCATGTTGTGGGTCTGCGCCGCTTTTTTCGCCATACTGGGGCTAATCCGGGGTTTGCGCCGTGAATTGATGGTGCTGGCCGGCGTTGTTCTGGCGAGTTTTACGCTGTCACAATTCGACGCGATTTTTCGCGGGTTGTTTCTGGCAACGATTCCGCGTGACCAAGCCTGCCTTGTCCAACTGCTGATTTTCACCACCATTATGTACTTTGCGTTCCAGACGCGCAGTATCGGTGCGCTGGAGAACGACAAGACGCCGCGCAACAACCGCACACAGGATGCGATCCTCGGCGGGCTGGTGGGCGGGGTGAACGGCTACTTGATCTGGGGGCTGGTCTGGTACTTGCTGGATATTAACGATTACCCGTTTGCGCCGTTGATTATCGCACCCGCCGCCAATTCGATCAGCGCACAGGCCATTTCCTCGATTCCGCTGGTGGCAATGGGCAGCGTGACCGGCGGCGGACAGGGGTTTATCGTGCTGGTCGTCGTAATGTTCGGGTTGCTGTTGTTCATCATCTGATCCACGAATCGAAACGATTCTCCAACCATTTTGTTATGCCTGAATCCCTTATGCGCTACACTGGGTAGTGTATCCAGCCCTTCGCCGCCGTATGATATGGGAAGTGTGGGTTTTGACAGGAACAGCCTGTTTGTCGCCGAGATTGCGACAGGGCAGGGGCGGAGTCTGTCTGCGTTCGGGGTGTGGCAAAGCGAGGACACGTTTGAAGATTCGACCGGGGCAGCATATTCATCTGGTGGGGATTGGTGGCGCGGGGCTGTCGGCCATTGCGCGCATCCTGCTGGGACAGGGATACCGCGTGTCCGGTTCAGACCGGGGCGCAAACCCGCAGACCGAGGCATTGGCGCGGGATGGCGCGGTGATCTATCAGGGGCATGATGCGCGATATGTGGACGGGGCGGACGCGCTTATCATTTCGTCGGCTGTGCCTGCTGACCATGTAGAAGTGGCGGCGGCGCGTGATCGGTGTATTGCCGTTTACAAGCGGCAGGACATCATGGCTGATCTGATGATCGGGCGGCGCGTGATCGCGGTGGCGGGGACGCACGGCAAGACCACCACGACCTCGATGGTGGCGCATATCCTGCACGATTGCGGACGTGATCCCGGCTATATCGTGGGCGGGGTGATGGGCAGCACCGGAACCAACGCCGCCTCCGGCACGGGGCCGCATTTCGTGATCGAAGCCGATGAGTACGACAATATGTTTCACGGCTTGAACCCCGATATTGCCATTCTGACCAGTATGGAATATGACCACCCGGACTTTTTCCCGACCTTTGAAATCATGGCCGATTCGTTTCGGGCATTTGTAGACCGCTTGCCGGACGAAGGGCTGCTGGTGGCCTGTGCCGCCGACGAATCCGCCACCCGTTTAGCCGCTAGACGGCTGGTGCATCATCAACATGCTGTGACCTACGGCCTTGACCATACGGGGGCGCGCTGGCGGGCGAAGAACCTGCGCCGTGAGGGCGAGTGGACGGTGTTTGATGTGTTCTCGTTCGAGGAAATGCCCGGCGAGGAGTTTCTGGGGACGGTACACCTGCCCGTTCCCGGACGGCACAACATTTTGAACGCGCTGGCGGCGCTGGTGGTGGCCTACCGCGAACATATCCCGTTCGTGCTGGCGGCGGACGCGCTGCGGAGGTTTCGTCCGGCGGGGCGGCGCTTCGATCTGCGTGCCGAAGTGAACCGCGTGGCGGTGATTGATGATTATGCGCATCACCCCACCGCGATTCGGGTCACGCTGGAGGCAGCGCGCAGCCGCTACCCGAATCGGCAGATATGGGCGGTGTGGCAACCGCACACCTACAGCCGCACGCAGGCTTTGTTTGACGACTATACGCGGGCGTTCGAGTCCGCCGATCATGTGCTGGTGACGGATATTTATGCCGCCCGTGAACAGGCCACGCCCGACAGCGTGACCGGAAAGGCGATGGCTGCCGCGATTGTCCATGCGGACGCGCAGCATACCCCGTCGCTGGACGATACCGCGCAGGCGTTGATTGCGCGGGTGACTTCCCCGGCGGTGGTCATTATCATGAGCGCGGGGGATGCGCCGCGCATCGGGCAACTGCTGGTGGATGACCTGCGTAAACGGGCGGGGGGTGGGCAGTCATGAACCTTCCCGCGCCTTATCAAGAGCGATTGTTGCGCGATGAACCGCTGGGGCGGTATACCGCTGCACGGTTAGGCGGTGCGGCGGACGGGGTGTATATTGCCCGCGAGTCGGCGGTGGAACTGGCGCTGGTGATGCAGGCGGCGTGGTCGCAGGGCGTTCCGGTGCGGGTGCTGGGCGGCGGCGCGAATGTGCTGATTTCGGATGCCGGTTTTCGCGGGTTGGTGGTCATTAACGATGTGACCGATATTCATTTCGGGGACTGGCACGAGCGCCGGAATGTGGCGGCGGCGGCTGGCGTGGGGCTGACGGTGCTGGCACGCAAATGCCAGAGCCGGGGCTTAAGTGGGCTGGAATGGGCGACCAGCGTGCCGGGGACAGTGGGCGGTGCGGTGGTCAACAACGCGGGCGCACACGGGAGCGACATCGCCGCGAACCTGATCGAGGCGGTGGTGCTGGACGAACAGCGCGGCGCGGTCATCCTCAGCCGCGACGAGCTGGCTTACGGCTACCGGACATCGGCGCTCAAAAGCCGCAGCGATCGGCGATTCGTGGTGCTGCTGGCGCAATTCGCGCTGACCGCCGATGATCCGGCGGCGATTCTGGCGCGGATGGAGTCGTTCATCGCGCATCGCAAGCGCACGCAGCCGCCGGGAGCGAGTCTGGGCAGCATTTTCAAGAATCCACCGGGCGACTATGCCGGACGCCTGATCGAGCAAGCCGGCTTGAAAGGCTATCGCATCGGCGGCGCGGAGATTTCGACTGTGCATGCCAACTTTTTCATCAACACCGGTGGGGCGACGGCGCGGGATTATCTGGCGCTGATTCGTCACGCACAGGCGCGTGTACAGGCGTTATATGGCGTGGAACTGGAACTGGAAGTGGAATTGGTGGGCGATTGGTGAGTTTTATATCTTTGATATGTTGGAAATCGTGTTAGATTGTGGAATAATGCGGGTATCCAACGGACTCGGCAAGTTCGAGTGGGGTAGGGGATGACTTCACGACCGCGAGAACGACGGCGGGGAAATACGCGCACGCCCGGTATTCTGCGTGGGCCAGTGGCCGCGCCGGATGCGCAGGAGCGTCCTCCCGTTCAGCATGGCGCCAAACGCTGGGGGTTTAGCGGCCTGCGGGCGGTGAGCGCCATGATTAGTTTGCTGCTGGTGGTGGTGCTGGCGGTGTTCTTCGCCACCCCCATTTTCTACATCCACAGCATCTCGATTGCGGGTCTGAAGTATATGACCAAAGAGGAGATTTTCGCGCTCACCGGCGTGGCGGATTTGCACATTTTCTGGGTGGTTCCGGCGGAAGTGCGCCGCAACATCCTGCGTTCGCCTACTGTGGCTGACGCGCAGGTGACGACGGGCTGGCCGCCGAACATGGTGCAGGTGGTGGTGCAGGAGCGCGAACCGGCGCTGGTCTGGCAGCAGTCCGGCGTGAATACGTGGGTGGATGTGCAGGGGCGGGTGATGAACCAGCGCGAGGATCGCCCCGATTTGCTGCGGATCGAGTCCGATGTGAACGATGGGCCGTTGGCGCCGAATGTGCTGGTTGATCTGGATGTGGTGACGGGGGCGCTTCAGTTGAAGGCGATTGCCCCTTCGCTGACCACCCTGCGCTACGACCCGATTAAAGGGTTGGGGTATCAGGATCAGCGCGGTTGGCAGACGTGGTTTGGGACTGGAACGAATATGCCGGAACGAATTCGGATATATAATGCAATTGTCAACAATCTGATTTCACGCGGCATTCAGCCCAGTGAAATTAACGTCATGAACCCGGATGCTCCTTTTTATGCGGCGTTGAGGCGCTAATGTACCGTAATTATGCGTGATTTGGCTGTCGCCCTAGATGTCGGAACGCGCAAGATATGCGCAGTGGTCGCTGAAGTTCGCCCCGAAGATATTTTCGTGGTGGGCATTGGCATTGAACCGAGCGCCGGAATGCGCAAAGGCGTCGTGACTGATATGGGTCAGCTCACGGCGGCGATTTCGGCGGCGGTGCATAAGGCTGAGAAAAGCAGCGGCTTCGATATTGCCCGCGCTTATGTGAGCGTGGCTGGCAGCCATATCGCTTCGGTCAACAGCCGGGGCGCGGTGGGCATCACCGGCACACGCGGCGTGAATCTCGATGATCTGGACAAAGCGATGGATCAGGCGCGGGCGATTGCCATCCCGCACAACCGCGAAGTGCTGCACGTCATTCCCCGCAGTTATTCACTGGATGGACAGGAGCGCGTCCGCAGCCCGTTGGGGATGCACGGTTTCCGCCTCGAAGTGGAAGCGCACATCATCACCGCGTCCTCGACCAGCGTGGCGAACCTCGAACAATCGGTACAGGCGGCGGGCGTATCGGTAGATCGCTTCATCTTGAACCCGCTGGCTTCCGGCGAGGCGGTGCTGACCGAGCAGGAGCGCGAGATGGGCGTGGTGGTGATTGACATCGGCGGCGGCACAACCGACCTCGCTATGTTCATCGAAGGCACGGTCTGGCACACGGCGGTGATCGCGGTGGGCGGCGACCTGATTACCAACGACATCACCCACTGGATGCGCGTCCCGTTCGATGTGGCGGAGGCGGTCAAACTGCATTACGGTCATGCGCTGCAAAAAGCGGTTGACCCGCTGGAGATGTTCCTTGTGGAGCCGTTTGGCGAAGGGATGCCTACGCAGGTGTCGCGGCACGAGCTGGCGGATGTGATCCAGATGCGCGTGGCGGAGATGTTCGACATGGTGCGCAAGGAAATCAAGCGTTCGGGCTATGGCGAACTGCTGCGGGCAGGGGCGGTGATTACGGGCGGTTGCGCCCAACTTCCCGGCTTGAAAGAAGTCGCGGCGCAGGAATTGGGCTGTCCGGTGCGGATTGCCCGACCGGAAAAGCTCACCGGCATGGCGGACGCGCTGCGGAATCCCTCGTACAGCACCAGCGTGGGGCTGCTGCGGATGGGCTTGAGCATGGAAGCGGCTCCGGTGGCAACGCGGGCGAGCAACGGATCGTCCAGCACTGGCTCCGGCTTGAGGATTAGCAAGGTGATCGGCGGTTTGTTCAAACGCCTGCTGCCCGATGGGGATGAATAAAGAGGCTGCGAACCGTGATTCGGACAGGACTTTTGTCCCTGTAGAAGTTGAAATATTTGCCGCACAGTGAGATGTGCGTACAATAAGATCGTAATCAGGCGAAACCGCCATTGTAGGGAGGACGAGTCGAATGGATGCGTTGACACCGGGGGAGAATTTCGCCCAGATTAAGGTGATTGGTGTGGGCGGTGGCGGTGGGAATGCTGTCAACCGCATGGTGAGCGAAGGACTTGGTGGCGTCGAGTTTATTTCCATCAACACCGACAATCAGGCGTTGATGATGTCGAAATCCAAAGTGCGGGTGCGCATCGGCGACAAGCTCACACGCGGGCTGGGCGCGGGTGGCAACCCGGAAATTGGTCGTAAGGCGGCTGAAGAAAGCGCCGACGAACTGTATGAAGTGGTTCGCGGGGCGGACATGGTATTCATCGCCTGCGGCATGGGCGGCGGCACAGGGACGGGCGCATCGCCGGTGGTGGCGCAGATCGCCAAAGAATTAGGTGCGCTGACGATTGGCGTTGTGACCAAGCCGTTCAGCTTTGAAGGCAACCGCCGTATGCAGTCCGCCGAGTCGGGCATCGAGGCGTTAAAAAGTCAGGTTGATACACTGATTGTTATTCCCAATGATCGTTTGCTTCAGATCGCCGATAAACGCGCCAGTTTGCAGCAGGCGTTCTCGCTGGCGGACGATGTGCTGCGGCAGGGTATTCAGGGCATCTCGGAACTGATTACGGTTCCGGCGCTGATTAACCTCGACTTTGCCGATGTGCGTACCATCATGAGCGAGGGCGGCGCCGCGTTGATGGCGGTGGGTCGCGCTGCTGGTGATGACCGCGCCCGCAAAGCTGCCGAGTCGGCCATCAGCAGCGGCCTGCTGGATGTGACGATTGACGGCGCACGCGGCATCCTGTTCAACATCACGGGCGGGGCGAACCTCAGCCTGTTTGAAGTGAACGAAGCTGCCGCGATTATCAAGGAAAGCGCACATCCCGAAGTGAATATGATCTTCGGCGCACAAATTGACGAGAATATGGGCGACGAACTGCGGATCACCGTGATTGCGACGGGTTTCGAGCAGAGCCGCGCCGCCCGCAAACTGGAAGCGCAGTTCCCGCAGCGCCAGCCGATGCCGGTGCAGCGCCCGTCAGTGTCCGCGCCCCCGCCGGGACAGTCGCAGCGTCCGGCAGCGCCGCCGCCGCCCGTTGCGCCGCCTAGCTTTGTGCCGGAATCGCAGTCGAGCTACGCGCCGCCGCCCATTCAGCCGCGCCAGTCCCCGCCGCCCGTCAGCCCCGCGCCCGAACCGCCGGCGCGTGTGTATGACGAGGACGATATTGATATTCCGACCTTCCTGCGCAAGCGGAAGTAGGCAAGGGGGAAATGCGCCCTCACCCCAACCCCTCTCCCAACCGCTGAGTACAGCTAGGAGAGGGGGCAAGAGTCCCCACCCCTAGCCCCTCCCCATACATGGCGGAGGGGAACA
>CAIPFY010000136.1 GCA_903864435.1 uncultured Chloroflexota bacterium
CGTGACCAACGCCGGCCCCAGCGCCGCGACCAACGTCACGGTGGCTGACCCGCTCCCCAGTGGGTACACGTATGTCTCGAAAGCGCCTGTCGCAGGCACAACCTACGATCAGACGACGGGCGTATGGACGATTGGCACGATTGCTGCCAGTGCCAGTAAGACGCTGACCGTGACGGTGACGGTGAAGGCAACGGGGACGTATGCCAACACCGCGCAGGTATCCAACGCGACGGAGACCGACCCGGATTCGACCCCGAACAACAGCAGCGGGACGGAGGATGACGAAAAGACCGTCACCCCGACTCCGGTGCCGATTGTGGATTTGAGCCTGAATAAAGTGGCGAGCAGCACAACGCCGGATGTCGGCAGTAATGTCACCTTCACGATCACGGTGAGCAACGCTGGCCCCAGCGACGCGACCAATGTCACCGTTCTCGATCAACTGCCTGCGGGCTATACCTATGTCAGCGATAACGGCGGCGGCGCGTATGACAACACAACCGGCGTGTGGACAATCGGGAACATCGCCAATGGCGGCAGCGCCGCGTTGCAAGTGGTCGCTACCGTGCTGGCGACGGGGCCGTATGCCAACACCGCGCAGGTGAACGCCCAGACCGAAACCGATGCCGACTCGACACCGGGGAACAGCGTGGGGACAGAGGACGATCAAAAGACCGTCACGCCTGTTCCGGTTCCGGTGGCTGACCTGAATCTGAGCAAAACGATAGACAAGAACACGCCGAATGTGGGCGATACGGTGGTGTTCACCGTCACCCTCGCCAATGATGGCCCCAGCGGCGCGACGGGCGTTTCGGTGCTGGATCAACTGCCCACCGGCTACACGTATGTATCCCATACGACCGCAACGGGGACGTATGTCAGCGGGACGGGCATCTGGACGGTGGGCACACTGGCGAACGGAGCCAGCGCCACGCTGGACATCACGGCGACGGTGAAGGCCACTGGCGTGTATACCAACACGGCGCAGGTGCGGGCTTCCGGTCAGAAAGACCCGGATTCGTTCCCGAACAACAGTGTGGGGACGGAGGACGATCAAGCGTCCGCTGCGCCTACGCCGAACGCGGTGGCTGACCTGAGCCTGACCAAGACGGTCAGTAATGCCACGCCGTATGTGGGCAGCAATATCACCTTCACCATCACGGTCACGAATGCCGGCCCCAGCGCCGCCACCAATGTCACGGTGTACGACCCGCTACCGAGTGGCTACACCTACGTGTCGAATACACCGGCTGCGGGGACGAGCTACGACAACACGACGGGCATCTGGACAATCGGCACGATCAACGCCAGCGCCAACAAGGTGCTGACGGTGACGGCGACGGTGCTGGCGACGGGGACGTATGCCAACACTGCGCGGGTGGAAACGGTTGACCAGACCGATCCCGACTCCACGCCGGGGAATAACCTCGGTGAAGATGACGACCATACCGAAACGCCGATTCCGGTTCCGGTGGCTGATCTCTCAGTTGCCAAGACTGTAGACAATTCCACGCCGGATGTGGGCGATACCATCGTGTTCACGGTGACGGTGAGCAACGCTGGCCCCAGCGACGCAACGGGCGTGGTGGTCAACGATCAACTGCCCGCCGGGTACACCTATGTCTCGGATGCACCTAGCGCGGGGACGTATGACCACACGACGGGCGTGTGGACGGTGGGGGCGCTGGCGAACGGCTCGAATGCCACACTGGGCATCACGGTGACGGTGAACGCGGCTGGCCCGTATACCAACACGGCGCAGGTGAGCGCGGCGACCGAACGTGACCCGGATTCGACGCCGAATAACAGCAATGCCACCGAGGACGATCAGGCCAGCAACACGCCTAACTCGGTGGAAGTGGCTGACCTGAGCCTGACCAAAGATGTCAACAATGCCACGCCGAACGTGGGGACGGACATCACGTTCACCGTGAAAGTGAGCAATGCCGGCCCCAATGCCGCGACGGGCGTGGTGGTTAAAGACCAACTGCCCGCTGGTTACACCTATGTGTCCAATTCGCCTAGCAAGGGGACGTACAACTCCACAACCGGCGTGTGGACGGTGGGGACAATTGCAAGCGGCGCCGATGCCACGCTGCAAATTGTGGCGACGGTCAAGACCAGCGGCCCGTATGACAACACGGCGGAGGTGACGGCTTCCAACCAGAAAGACCCGGACTCGACGCCGAATAACAACAATGCCACCGAGGACGATCAGGCCACGAATACGCCGGTTCCGGTGCAGATCGCTGATCTGAGCCTTGCGAAGGGCGTGAATGTGGCAGACCCGCCGCTAAACAGCAACTTCATCTACACGCTGACCCTGACGAACAGTGGCCCCAGCGATGCCACGAATATCGAAGTCACCGACAATCTGCCTGTGGAAGTGACGTTCGTAGCTGCTACGCCCAGTCAGGGCACATACGATGATACGACAGGCATCTGGACGGTGGGCGCGGTGGCGAATGGCAGTCAGGCCACGCTGCAAATCGAGGTGACACTCAATGTAGCTGGACAGGTGACGAACAGCGCCGAGGTGAGCAAGGTTGACCAGACCGACCCGGATTCGACACCGGGCAACACGACCGATGATGACCACGCTACCGTGACGACACCGCAGGGGATCGCTGATCTGCGCATGGCGAAGTCGGTGAGCAACCCCACGCCGAATGTGGGCGATACCATCACCTTTACCCTTAGCCTGACCAACAACGGCCCGAATGATGCCACCACCGTCAAGGCGCAGGATCATCTGTTAGCCGGGTATACCTATGTGTCCAGCTCTGGCAGTCAGGGGACGTATGACTCCGTGACCGGTGTGTGGGATGTGGGGACGGTTGTCAACGGGGCGACGGTCACGATGGACATTGTGGCGACGATCAACGCACACGGCCCGTATGACAACACCACGCAGGTCGAAAGTTCGGATCAGTTCGATCCCAATTCGACACCCAATAACTTCCAAGTGGAGGACGATCAAGCGAGTGTGACGCCGGTTATCGCCGCGCCTGTCCAACCGACAGCGGTTCCGCCGCCGCCGAATGCGCCTGTGGTCGTGATTGTAGACCCGATGCTGACCAAGACGGTGAACCCGCCGTTCTCCAAGCCCGGTGAAGGGGTGACATGGACGATCACCGCCACCAACCCCGGCAACCTGCCGCACACCAATGTCGTCATCACCGACCCTGTTCCGTCGGAAGTGGAAATCCTCAACACGACATCCACCGATGGGAGTATCTCGGTGTCCGGGCAGACCGTGACCCTGACTATGCCGGTGCTGTCGCCCGGACAGTCGGTGACGCTGACGATTGAGGGGCGCGTTCGCAACAATGTGAAGCTGCCGTACATCATCACCAACACAGCCTCGATCATGACCAGTGAAATGCTGAAAAATGGGGCGGCGCTGGCGCAAACGGTGGGCGTGGCGGAACTGCCCGCGACAGGTGAGACTCCTTGGTGGCGCACGCCGCTGCTGGCGCTGCTGCTCGGCGCGGTGGGCGGCGGTTTGTTCCTCGTTGGGAGGCGCTGGCAATCGCCGCGAATGCAATAGGCGTAGTAACCTGTTCCAGTAGCAGAAACCCTTCCAGCAACGACTGGAGGGGTTTCTTTTTGTGGCGCAAGATCGCTCCTCTTGCCGTTGTGCAGAAAAGATAGTTGCGTGAAATATTTTGTGCGTTATGATCGTTTGGTTTGGTCAAACGATTAGTGCTTTGATGCGTTGAAACGGAGTGTTCCCAATGAAGTTGTTTACAGCCTCTTTAGCGACGGAAACCAATACCTTTTCGCCCATGCCTACCAGCCTCAAAAGTTTTGCGGTGGCGCGGCGTGGCGACTACAGCACCCACTTTCCCTTCAAGGATGCGGTGGTGGCGCTGTTCGGCAAATGGGCAAGAGCGCGGGGCTGGGAGGTGTTTGAAAGTCTGATCGCCGCCGCCGAACCTGCTGGCAAGACGCTCAAGGCCGCTTACGAGCAGTTCCGCGACGAGATTCTAGCCGATTTGCAGACGGCGATGCCGGTGGACGCGGTGCTGCTGGATTTACACGGCGCGATGGTGGCCGATGGCTATGACGACTGCGAAGGCGACCTGATCTCCCACGTGCGGCAAATTGTGGGCGCGAACGTGCCGATTGGCGTGGAACTGGATTTGCACTGCCACATCACGCGCACGATGGTGGATAACGCCACCGTCATCATCACCTACAAAGAGTACCCGCATACCGACTTCGCAGACCGGGCGATAGAACTGTTCAAGCTGATAATGGATACCGTCGAGGGTAAAATTCGCCCGACGATGGATTTCTTCGACTGCCGCATGATCGGCCTGTTCTACCCGACGCAGGAGCCGATGAAAGGCTATGTGGCGCGGATGAAAGCCCTCGAAGGGCATGACGGCGTGCTGTCGGTGTCGTTGGGACACTGTTTCCCGTGGGGGGATGTGCCTGATCTGGGGGCGCGCACGCTGGTTGTGACCGACAACAATCTGGGGCAGGCGCAAGCGTTGGCGGCGCAACTGGGACGCGAACTGTACGCCATGCGTAAGACGGCCTACCCGCGCTACTTGAGCATGGACGCGGCGCTGGATGAGGCGCTGGCGGTGCAGGGCATTCCGGTGGTGCTGGCGGATGTCTCCGACAATTCGGGCGGCGGCGCACCCGGCGACTCGACGTTCCTCATCCGGCGCATGATCGAGCGCGGGATTACGAACGTGGGCGTGGGCTGCATCTGGGACCCGGTGGCAGTTTCGGTGGCGATGGATGCCGGCGTGGGAGCGCGGTTGGATATGCGCATCGGCGGCAAAATGGGGCCGATGTCCGGCGACCCACTGGATTTGAACGTGAGCGTTCTCGGCATCAAAGAGAACGCCGTCCAGTATTTCGGGCCGGACGAAACCCGTCAGGATATGCTGCTAGGGCATTCGGTGGGCGTGAGCGCCAACGGGATTGATATTGTGCTGATCTCCAACCGCACCCAGACCTTCAGCCCGGAGGTGTTCACCAACGTGGGGATTGACCCGCTGCAAAAGCGGCTGCTGATCGTCAAATCCACGCAGCACTTCTATGCCCGCTTCTCCCCGATTGCCGCGCAGGTCATCTACGTGGCTGCGCCGGGCGCGATTGTGCCGGACTTCAAGAGCATCCCGTACCAGTTTGCCGATCGCAACCAGTACCCGCTGGTGGATGTGGGCGAAATCTAGCAGTTACAACGGCTGGCTGGTGGTTTCGAGCGTTTTCCAACCTTCGACCACCAGCCGGCTGGAGTCGGCGACATGGGCTTCGATCAGGCGGACGGCTTCGGCTTCATCGTTTGCTTGAATGGCTTGGACGATGGGCAGGTGGTTATAAGCCACCTGCTTCAAATCGCGGGTGTTGCGGTTAAGCAAGGACATGGCCTGCCGCACCCGCATCGAAACCACGTTCCAAGTTTGGTGCAGCAGGCTGTGTCCGCTGAGGTCAATCAGGGTGGTGTGAAAGTCGCGGTCAAGCTGGTTCATGCGCTTCAGATCGTTCGTCTCGGTTGCCGCCAGCATTTCATGAAAACAGGCATTCAATCGTTCGCTAGGTTCAGGCGTTCCTTGCGCGATAATCTGCCGGATGGCGAAGGTTTCGAGGACGCTGCGCAGGCTGTAGAGTTCCTTAATATCGGTGAGCGTGAGTTGTCGCACGGTTGCCCCATGATACGGGACGACTTCTACTAACCCTTCGCTACTCAGGATTTGCAGCGCCTCGCGGATGGGGGCGCGGCTCACACCCAAACTTTCGGAAAGTTCGATTTCGCGCAGGGCTTCGCCCGGCTTGAAGTCACCGTTCAAGATGGCTTCGCGCAGCGCATCGAGTACGCGGTCACGCAGCGAACGGGTTTCGATCTGTTGTAGTTGCGAAGAACGGGTTTTAGCCATTTGATCCCCATCTGCAAGCCTGATGTTCGGTCAATCTGCGATGGCAACCGGTGGATGTTGATGGGCGGCACGCTTCGGGTGAGGTAATGGGCTGGTTTGCGGATCGCAGCGTTTGATGACCATTTTTGCTTTCCTTTGGTTGTTACGCAACCCCTAAACAGGCTTCCGCGGAACCGTGTAAATCGTGGAATGGCCTGCTGGCATGGTTTGGATGTCCACCACAAATGGGGGATAATCCAATCTTGCTGATGGGGATTTGTGAACCGCTGATCGGATCGGCCCGCACCTGCGCCCCCCGCTTAGACATTAAGAGACAGGGACACTGATGATGGAGTTCATACGCCGCTGGTTAGAACCGGTGA
>CAIPFY010000137.1 GCA_903864435.1 uncultured Chloroflexota bacterium
AACAAAATCCGTATTTGGTTGAAAGCGTATGATCACCGCGTCCTCGATCAATCCGTGCTGCGGATTGTCGAAACGGCAGAGCGCACTGGCGCTCGCGTCGTAGGGCCGGTTCCCCTGCCCACGCGGATCGAGCGCTTCACAGTGCGCCGCAGTCCGTTCATTGATAAGGACTCGCAGGAGCATTTCGAGATTCGCACCCACAAGCGTCTGATTGATGTCCTTGACCCGGACAGCAAGACGATTGATGCCCTAATGCGCCTGAACCTGCCTGCGGGCGTGGATATTGTGGTGAAATAGGGGGCGAATGATGAAGGGTATTATCGGTAAGAAAGTGGGCATGACCCAAGTTTTTGACGAGAAGGGGAACGCTGTTCCCGTGACCGTCATTCAGGCCGGCCCGTGCTACGTAACGCAAGTTCGTACCGCTGACCGCGATGGCTATACGGCTGTGCAGTTGGGCTTTGGCGAAACCAAGCCGCAGCGCATCTCCAAAGGTGAACTGGGACACTTGCAGCGCAACAGCCTGCCGGCGGTTCGTCACCTGCGCGAGTTCCGTGTGCGTGATGGCGAGTCAGGCGTGACTGAAGGTGAGACGATCAAGGCCGACGTGTTTACCAAAGGTGAGCGCGTGGACGTGATCGGCACCAGCAAAGGTCGCGGTTTTCAGGGCGGTATCAAGCGCCATAACTTCAACCGTCAGCCTAAGACGCACGGCGCTTCGGATCGCACCCGCGCTCCCGGTTCGGCTGGTGCGAACACCTACCCCGGCAAGACTCTCAAGGGCCATCGCTATCCCGGTCACATGGGCAGCGAGCGCGTCACCACCGAGAATCTGGAAGTGGTGGTGGTTGACCCGGAGAAGAACATCCTCGCTGTGCGGGGTTCTGTCCCCGGCGCGAATGGCGGCATCGTCGTGATTAAGCCTGCGCGCCCGCGCCGCCGCTAGGTCGAGGAGGGATGTCATGAAAGTACCAGTATTGGATATGACCGGTAAGCAGATCAATAGCATTGATCTGCCCGCCGATATTTTTGAAGTCGAGATCAACACCGACTTGATGCATCAGGCGTATGTGCGCCAAATGGCTCATGCTCGTCTGGGGACTGCAAAGGTGAAGCGTCGTGGTGAAGTGAACCGCACGTCAGCCAAGTGGTATCGCCAGAAGGGTACAGGCCGCGCCCGTCACGGCTCGCGTGATGCGACCCAGTTTGTGGGTGGTGGTCGCCCGAAAGGGCCGACGCCGCACAAGTATATCAAGGCGATGCCGCGTAAGATGCGCCAGCAGGCCATCCGTTGCGCTCTGAGCGCCCTCCTGCGCGATCAACAGCTGGTCTTTGTAGACCAACTGGCGATGGAAGCACCCAAGACTAAGCAGATGCGCCAGATTCTGGACGCGGTGGTGGGCAAGGGTGGCAAGGCGCTGGTGTTGATGGCGGATCGCAATTACAACGTGGAACTGAGCCTGCACAACCTGTCGGATGCTCATGTGATCCGCGTGAATTACCTGAACATGCGCGACCTGTTCCAGTACGAGAAGGTGGTCGTGCCGCTGGATGCTCTTGATGTCATCAAGGCCATCTGGGGACGCGAGGAGGACTAAGATGGCCGAACTGCATCTGTACGACATTATTCGCCGTCCAGTGGTCACCGAAAAGTCGGCCATTCAGTCTGACGAACTCAACCAGTACGTGTTTGAAGTTGCGTCGGAAGCCAACAAGATCCAGATCAAAGAAGCGGTTGAGGTGATCTTCGAGGTGGCCGTGTTGAATGTGAACACGATGATCGTTCCCGCCAAGCGGGGTCGTCGTGGTCGCAACTGGTATCTGCGTTCGCGGCAGTGGAAGAAAGCCGTGGTCACGCTGCCCAAAGACCAGAAGATCGAGTTGTTCAACCTCTAAAGGTGTAACCATGGCTGTAAAAGTTTACAAGCCCACTTCGGCAGGCCGCCGAGGAATGACGGGCCACAGTTTCGAAGAAATTACCAAGTCCAAACCGGAGTGGTCGCTGACCGAACCGCTGCGCAAGCAGGGTGGTCGTAACCATTTTGGGCGCATTACGGTTCGTCATCGGGGCGGCGGGCACAAGCGCCGTTACCGCGTGATTGACTTCAAGCGTAACAAGTTTGATTGTGCGGCGAAGATCATTGCGATCGAGTATGATCCCAACCGTACTGCCCGTATCGCGCTGGTGGAGTATGAAGACGGTGAACGCCGTTACATCATCGCTCCGCTGGGGCTGAAGGTGGGCGACCGTATCGGCAACGGCATTCTGGCGCAGCTTCGTACCGGTGATGCGCTGCCCATCAGCGAAATTCCGGTGGGTACGCTGATCCACGCCGTTGAACTACTGCCCGGTAAGGGGGCGCAACTCGTTCGCTCGGCTGGCAGTTCCGCACAGCTTCTGGCGAAGGAAGGCGCTTATGCGCAGGTGCGTATGCCTAGCGGCGAAGTTCGCCTCATTAGCGAACGCTGCATGGCGACCATCGGGCAGGTCGGGAACACCGACCACAGCAACGTGAATCTGGGTAAAGCGGGCCGCAAACGCTGGATGGGCATTCGCCCGACGGTGCGCGGTAGCGCGATGGATCCGGCCAGCCATCCGCACGGCGGTGGTGAAGGCCGGTCGCCTATTGGTATGCCGGGTCCGAAGACCCCGTGGGGCAAGCCTGCTTTGGGCAAGCGTACCCGCGTCAACCGCCGTACCGACAAGTTTATCGTTCGTCGGCGCAGCACAGGCCGGTAATCAGAGATACCGGGTACGCAGTGCTGAGGATCGTGTAGAACCGTTCCCTCGGTACGCAGTACTCAGCACTCAGTACTCAAGAGGTTAGAAGCTATGTCGCGTTCACTCAAGAAGGGGCCTTTCATCAGCCCCAAGCTGCTCAAAAAAGTTGAGAAGCTGAATGCGGAGAACAAGAAAGTCGTGATCCGCACCTGGAGCCGGGCGAGCACGATTTTCCCGCAGATGGTAGGTCACACGATTGCGGTGCATGATGGTCGCCGTCATGTGCCGATCTACGTCACCGAGAATATGGTCGGGCATAAGCTGGGCGAATTTGCTCCCACCCGTACCTATCGTGGTCATCTTGTCGAGAAGAAAACCTCGGCGAGTGCCCCGGTTAAGAAGTAACGGGAGGGCAACATGGAAGTGCAAGCCATCAGCAGTTATCTGCCCATTTCGCCCCAGAAGCTGCGTCTGGTCATTGACCAAGTGCGCGGGATGGGTGCGCAGCAGGCCGTGATTACATTGCAGTTCATGCCGAAGAAGGGCGCCGAGTTCGTCCAGAAGGCGTTGAAGTCGGCGATTGCCAATGCCGAGAACAACTACGACCTGAATCCGGATGGGCTATACGTGGCGACAATTTTCGCAGGTGACGGCCCCCGGCTGAAGCGTATGAAGGCCGGCGCACGCGGGCGTTATAAGCCGCGTGTGAAGCGGACTTCGCACCTGACCATCATTCTCAAAGAGCGAGAGGGGTAAGCCTATGGGCCGCAAGATTCATCCCATTGGTTTCCGCCTGAAGATTAACCGCGACTGGGATGCCCGCTGGTATGCCGAGGGCGGCAAGTATCGCGAACTCCTTCAGGAGGATTTCAAAATTCGCCGCTTCGTCAAGAAGGCCGGCGCCCGCGCAGGTGTGTCCCGCGTGGAGATTGAGCGTCATCCGAGCCAGCTTCTGGTCAACATTCACACGGCACGCCCCGGCATTCTGATCGGGCGTAAGGGTGAAGCGGTGACGAAGCTGCGCACCGACCTGCAAGACCTGACCGGCAAGAAGGTCAAGCTGGAAGTGACTGAAATCGAGAAGCCGGATATGGACTCGGTGCTGGTTGCCGAGAACATCGTGGATCAGCTCCAGCGTCGTATCGGGCACAGCCGCGCCATGAAGCGTGCGGTGAGCCAAGCGATGCGGCAGGGGGCGCTGGGCATCAAGATTCAGGTCAGCGGGCGCTTGGGCGGTTCGGATATGTCGCGTACTGAATGGGTGGCGGAAGGCCGCGTTCCCCGTTCGTCGCTGCGCTCAAGCATTGACTACGGCACTGCGGAAGCCCTGACCACCTTCGGGCGCATCGGCGTCAAAGTGTGGATTTATAAGGGTGAAGTGCTGGGCAAGGAAGAAAAGCCGGAGACGAAGAAGGACGTGTACGTCACGCCGTAGCCTGCCCTGCGCAGCACTGGTCGAACGTAGAAGGAATTGCGATTATGTTAATGCCAAAGCGAATGAAGTACCGCAAACAGCAGCGCGGCAATATGAAGGGCAAGGCTGCACGCGGCAACGTCGTCCAGTTCGGTGAATACGGCTTGCAGGCCCTCGAACCGATTTGGATGACTGCCCGCCAGATCGAAGCTGCTCGTAAGGCGATGGTGCGTTTTACCAAGCGCCGGGGCAAGGTCTGGATCCGGATTTTCCCGGACAAGCCCTATACGCAGAAAGCTGCTGAAACCCGTATGGGCAGCGGTAAGGGCGCGGTGGAATATTATGTCGCCGTGATTAGGCCCGGACGTGTCCTGTTTGAGATGGGCGGGATCTCGGAAGAAGAAGCCCGCGAGGCGCTTCGCCTAGCAGCCTTCAAGCTGCCAATTCGGACGAAGTTCATCAAACGCTACGATCCGATTTCAGGGCAGGAGATTAAGTTCGAATGAAGTCTAGAGAAATCCGCGAAATGACCGAGGAGGAAATCCTCAACTCGTTGGAGGACCAGAAAGAAGCGATGTTTAACCTCCGCTTCCAGAAGGCTTCCGGTCAGTTGGAGGATGGAAACGCCCCCCGCCGCGTCCGCCGCGATGTTGCACGGCTAAAGACGATCCTGCGGGAGAAGCAGTTGGCGAAAGAAGTCGCCAAGAAGGAGGGCAGCAATGCCTAACGATCGTCGGCGGCTAGTGGGCCGCGTCGTCAGCGACAAGATGGAGAAAACGGTTGTGGTGGCGATTGAGCGCCGCAAGACCCACCCCATCTACAAGAAGGTCGTCACCTTTACCAAGAAGGTGTATGCCCATGACGAGAGCAACACTGTGGAGATTGGTTCTGTTGTCCAGCTGGTCGAAAGCAAGCCGTTGAGCAAGACCAAGCGCTGGGTGGTAGAGAAGGTTTTGGAAGGGCCGGGCGGGCGCGTTTTTGAACCCATCGTCGGGGCACCTGCCCCGGAGACACCAGCGGGTGAGGAGAATGCGTCATGATCCAGACCGAATCAAGGCTCGTGGTTGCCGATAACACCGGCGCCCGCGAACTGCTCGTGATCCGTGTCCTCGGTGGTTCAGTTCGCAAATATGGCGGCGTGGGCGACATTGTGGTTGCCACCGTCAAGGTTGCTAGTACCGATGGGAACGTGAAAAAAAGTGAAGTGGTGAAGGCTGTTATCGTCCGCACCGCCAAAGAATACCGCCGCAGCGACGGGTCGTACATCAAGTTCGACGACAACGCGGCCGTTTTGCTGGCGGACGACTTGCAGAACCCGCGCGGCACTCGCGTCTTCGGGCCTGTGGCGCGTGAACTGCGCGACAAGGGCTTCGTGAAGATCGTGTCGCTCGCGCCGGAGACATTGTAGGAGAGTGTGTGATGCGACGCATTAAGAAGGACGATAAGGTCGAGGTCATCGCCGGAAAAGATGTTGGCGAACGTGGCGAAGTGGTCACTGTCTTCGTCAAAGAGAACCGCGTGGTGGTCAGCGGCGTGAACGTCGGCAAGAAGCACGAGAAGGCCAAGCAGGTTGGCAACCGGCAGATTCCGGCGCAGATCATGGAATTCAACGCCCCCCTCCATGTCTCGAATGTGATGGTGGTATGCCCGAAGTGTGATAAAGCCACGCGGACGGGCTTCCGCTTCACCGAAGATGGCCGTAAGGTTCGCTTCTGCAAGAAGTGCAACTCGAATATTGACTAGACGGGAGCGGGTGAGCAATGGCAGTGCCGATTTTACAACAACGCTACCGGGATGAAGTTGTTCCGGCGTTGATGCAAGAATTCAAGTATCAGAACATCATGCAGGTACCGCGCATCGAGAAACTCGTCGTGAACGTCGGTATGGGCGAAGCGAACGAAAACCCGAAGCTGCTGGATGGCGCGGTGGAAGATATCCGAATTATTACCGGTCAGCAGCCGGTGATTACCAAGTCGAAGAAAAGCATCGCTACCTTTAAGTTGCGTGAAGGCCGCGCCATTGGCGTGAAGGTCACTCTGCGCGGCGAACGGATGTGGTCGCTGCTCGATCGGCTGATGAATATCGCTCTGCCGCGTGTGCGTGACTTTCGTGGTGTGCCGGCGAAGCTGGATGGCCGAGGCAATTACACCATCGGTTTGCGTGAACAGTTAATCTTCGCGGAAATTCAGTACGACAAGATTGACAAGGTTCGCGGGATGGAAATCACCATCGTCACCAGCGCACAGAGCGATGAAGAAGGACGGCGTTTACTGGCCCTGATGGGCATGCCGTTCCAGAAGAATTAGGGGAAGACCAGATGGCAAAGAGATCAATGGTCGCCCGCGAAGGGCGGCGCAAGTTCAAGACTCGCGTTCGCAACCGCTGCCAGTATGTTGACCCGAACTCCGGTAAGACCTGCGGGCGCCCACGCGCCTATCTGGGGCGCTTCGGCTTATGCCGCATTCATTTCCGCGAGCAGGCGCTTCAGGGGAAGATCCCCGGCGTCGTGAAGTCCAGTTGGTAAGGGGGGACGCATGATTAGCGATCCTATTGGGGATATGCTGACCCGTCTGCGGAACGCGCTGATGATCGGCAAGACATCGGTTGACGTACCGCATTCGAAGATCAAGGTCGAAATTGCCCGCATCTTGAAGGATGAAGGCTTTATCGAAGATTACACCATTGGCGATGAAAAGCCGGGCGCGTTGATTAACATCACGCTGAAATACTACGGCGCCCGCCGTGACCGCAAGCCGGTCATCACCAACATTCAGCGCGTGAGCAAACCGGGACGCCGGGTATACAGCCCGCGTAACGAGCTACCGCGTGTGATGAGTGGGCTAGGCATCGCCATCGTCACGACCCCTAAGGGCGTGATGACCGCGCAGCAGGCGCGCCGTCAGGGTGTCGGCGGCGAAGTCCTGTGCTACGTCTGGTAAAGGGAGTGTGTCGCAATGTCGCGTATTGGTAAGAAACCCATTCCCATCCCTGCGAAGGTCACGGTCAGCATCAGCGGCCAAGATGTGACCGTGACGGGGCCGAAGGGTGAACTGACAATGACGGTACATCCCGATATGTCCGTCAAGCAGGAAGGCTCTGATCTTGTCATCGGCCGCGCTACCGATCAGCGCGATCACCGTGCCTTGCATGGTCTGACACGTGCGCTGGTGTCCAATATGGTCACTGGTGTTTCGACGGGCTTCCGTCGCACGCTGAAGATCGAAGGCGTCGGTTATAACGGTGATGTGAAGGGCAAAGATTTGGTGCTGAAGCTGGGCTATTCCCACGAAGTGGTGATTAACCCGCCCGTTGGCATCTCGTTTGTGACTGAAGAAAAGGGCACCGTCATTCATATTGACGGTTACGATAAGCAGGCCATCGGTCAGGTGGCTGCCGATATTCGTAAATTGCGTCCGCCGGAGCCGTATCTGGGCAAGGGCGTTCGTTATAGCGATGAAGTCATCCGCCGTAAGGCCGGTAAAGCCGGCAAGACCAAGTAGTGCTGTGGGTACGAGGTACTGAGTGCTGAGTGTTGAGGCTCGGTCCTCAGCCTTCAGCACTCAGTATCGGGTACTGGGAGAGAGAGAATGGCAACCAAGACTGAGAAGAAAACAGCAGGTCGTGAGCGCCGTCATACCCGTGTTCGCGGGCGCATTGATGGCACGCCCCAGCGCCCGCGCTTGAACGTCTTTCGCAGCGTGGAGAACATCTACGCGCAGGTGATTGACGATGTGGCCGGGCAGACTTTGGCGTCGGCCTCCACAATTGATAAAGAAGTCGTGAAGCAGCTTGAGGGCAAAAAGAAAACCGAGGCCGCGAAGATCGTCGGTCAAGTGCTGGCCGAACGCGCCAAGCAGGCGGGCATCAGCGCGGTTGTTTTTGACCGGGGCGGCTATAAATATCATGGCCGCGTGGCGGCCCTTGCCGAAGGCGCGCGTGAAGGCGGGCTGGAGTTCTAAGTCGAAGGCGGGAGAATTATGGCTGAAACTGAGAAGAAGGCCCGACGCGGCGGAGATCGCGGTGGCAGCGGCGATAAGCCCAGAAAAGAACGCGAACCGCGCCGTGAACGTGAGCACGAAGAAGAACGCGAAGAACTTGACGAACGTGTTGTAGATATCAAGCGCGTTGCTAAGGTTATCAAGGGCGGTCGGCGTTTCGCTTTCCGTACTGTGGTGATCGTGGGTGACAATAAAGGGCGCATTGGCATCGGCATCGGCAAGGCGCGTGGCGTACCGGACAGCATCCGCAAGGGTGCAGACCGCGCTCGCCGCGTGATGGTGAAGGTGTCGTTGACCGGGACAACCATCCCGCATTCGGTGGTGGCGGAATACGGTGGCGCGAAAGTGCTGCTGCGTCCGGCTGCTCCCGGTACTGGCGTCATCGCCGGTGGTGGTGTGCGTGCCGTGTTAGAAGCGGTGGGCATCCGTGACATTCTGAGCAAGAGTCAGGGTAGCCCGAATGTACTGAACGTGACGATGGCGACGCTGTCTGCCCTTCAGCAGCTTCGTACTCCTCGGGATGTGGCCGCCATTCGTGGCAAGAACCCGGATGAGCTGCGCCCGTTCTGGGAACGCAGGAGCAAGAGCGATGAGTAAGAAATTACAGGTCACGCTGATCAAAAGCTCGATTGGCTTTGAGCAGTCGCAAAAGGACACAGTGCGCAGCCTCGGGTTGCGTCGCATTCGCCAGACGGTGGTTCACAACGATACGCCGCAGGTTCGCGGTATGATCGCTAAGGTGATCCATATGCTCAAGGTGGAGGAAATCGAAGCATGAAGCTAACCGATTTGCGCGCCAATGAAGGCGCGAAGCGCAAACGTAAGCGTGTTGCACGCGGTCACGGCGCCGGGCAGGGCGGTTACGCGGGTCGTGGTATCAAGGGGCAGGGGTCACGCGGTGGTAAGCCGAAGGGCGCCTACTTTGAAGGCGGTCAGCTCCCCCTCGTGCGTCGTCTGCCGTTCAAGCGCGGTTTTAACAACATCTTCCGCATCGAATACCAAGAAGTGCGGTTGGATCGTTTGGCTGCGGTAGCCGAAGCTGCGGATGTTAATCTGATTACGCCAGAACTCCTTTCGGAACTGGGGTTGATCCGTGAGCCGCTTCAGCCGGTGGTTATTCTCGGTCAGGGCGAAGTGACCAAGGCGATTAACGTCAAGGCGCACCGCTTCACCAAGAGTGCGGAAGAGAAGATCAAGGCTGCTGGTGGCTCGGTGGAAACTGTTCCGCTGAAGGTCACTGGCGCACACGCCACCTTCCGTAAATTGCGCAAGGCGCAGCTCGTCAAGCTGCACGGCGAGAGCTAAAATTTCGCATGATGTACAAGGGGATGAGGTGTGCGGGGCAGAGTTGAACTCGGCCTCACTACCTCATCCTCGATGTTTATTGGGAGGATACCATCTATGTTGGATGCGTTAAGGAATGCGTGGCGGCTGCCGGATTTGCGGAGCAAACTGCTTATCACCGGGCTGATCCTCGTCATCTACCAGTTCGGCGCGCATGTTCCTGTGGTAGGCGTGGACAAGAATGCCCTTGAGCAGCTTCTCAATAGTCAATCAGGCGGTTTGATCGGCACGCTCAACCTGCTTTCGGGTGGCGCGGTACGTAACTTCAGCGTGCTGGCGATGGGCGTGTATCCCTATATCACCGCTTCGATCATCATTCAACTGCTCGTCCCCTTGATCCCGCGCCTCGAAGCCCTTCAGCGCGAACCGGGTGGGCAGGAAAAAATCCAGCGGTACACCTATTTTCTGGCAATTCCGATGGCCATTTTGCAGGCCATTGGTCAGATTAACATCTTCGGAACACTGGGCGGCGCAGCGATCATTCCGGGTTTCGGTAGCAACATCCTGTTGACTGTTTCGGTCATTGCGACCATGACCGCCGGTACGATGTTTGCGATCTGGTTGGGTGAGCTGATTACCGAACAGGGCATCGGCAACGGTCTTTCGATCATCATTTTCTCAGGCATCGTGGCGCAAGCCCCTACACAGCTCGCTCAGTTGATGAACAGCAGCACCCAGCCGTTGTTCAACCTGATCCTGTTTGTGGTGATTTCGCTGGTCAGCCTCGTGGTGATCGTGTTCATTTATGACGGTGTGCGCCGCATTCCGGTGCAATATGGCAAGCGCGTGCGTGGCCGCAAGCAGTACGGCGGCGGCTCCACCCATATTCCGTTGAAGGTGAACGCGGTGGGCATGATCCCGTTGATCTTCGCCCAGTCCATCATCACCTTCCCGGCGATTATTGTGAACCTGTTCCCCGAAGGCTCGGTGCGTGACGAAATCACCCGCACTTTCGGCAACCATCAAGGGCTGGCCTACTGGCTGACCTACTTCCTGATGGTGGTGGGCTTCACTTTCATCTATACCGACATCATGGTGGCGCAGCAGAATCTCTCGGAGAATTTGCAGCGGCAGGGTGGCTTCATCCCCGGTATTCGCCCCGGCAAGCGCACGCAGGAGTATATCCATCGCGTCACCCGCCGGATCACCTTTATCGGCGCGATGTTCCTCGGCATTATCGCCATTGTGCCGGGTATCGTTGACCTGATTAACCGCCTGATTTTCCCGACGGAAGCCGTCAGCGGTTCGGGTGCGAATGCTGCGCAGGTCATCACCGGTTCGGGTCTCATCATCGTGGTCGGCGTGGTGATTGACACTATGCGCCAGATCGAAGCCCAACTGGTCATGCGCAACTACGAAGGTTTCATGAGCTAATTTCCCCGGCATACGTCTGGGATTGATACGGGGGACGCCGACCAGCGCCCCCCGTATTTTACCGCCTCCTAGAGACCTAATTTCTTGACTGTGGGCAGGTGGCGGGGGGTACGGTCTGAAAAATAGTGTTGAATAACGACTATTGTTCTGAAACCGTTTTTTAGTATGAGTGATCGGGGCTGCCGAACGGCTGCTGATCGTCGGGAGAGTATGAAGTGGGTTTGTTTCTCATCATCATGGGGGTGCAGGGGGCGGGTAAAGGCGAACAAGCCCGCAAAATCCAGTCGAAGTATGGCATCCCACAGGTTTCGACGGGGGATTTGTTCCGCGCCATGCGCAGTCGCACCGATGAATTTGCGTTGAAAATCACGAAGCGCATGGATTCGGGCGAACTCATCTCCGATGAGGATACGAACGAGATTGTGCGCCAGCGCCTTTCCCAACCGGACGCGGCTAACGGGGTGATCCTCGATGGATACCCGCGCACGCCGGGGCAGGCCGCGTGGCTGGAAAATCATCTGGCGGAGCAGGGGCAGAAGATCAACGCGGTGCTGCTGCTCGACCTGAACCTGTATGATGCGTTCCGCCGCGCTTTCGGGCGGGTGTCTACTTCGGATGGCACCAGCTATAACATTTATACGAATGCCGAATCGATTCAATGGCAGTTCAGCGATCATCCAGAAGCGGCCTATCCACCCCGGTTGGATGCCACGCTCAAGACGACGGGCGAGAAGCTCAAGCGCCGCGCCGATGATGCCAGCGCACACGCCATCATCAAGCGCATTGACAAGTACCTGCAAGAGACACAGCCGCTAATCGCCTATTACCGCGAAAAAGGGCTGGTTCAGATGGTAGATGCCGCGCAGTCTATCGAGGTGGTCAGCCAGCAAATCATTTCGATCATTGACGCCGCCAAGAGCCGGTAAGAGGTCAATCGAATGGTTCAAGCCGCTGTCGCCCCGACTCTGAAAACGTCTGACGAAATCGCCATCATGCGCGAGGCGGGACGCATCGTGGCGCGGACGCATCAGGCCATGCGTGAAGCCGTCCGCCCCGGCGTCAGCACGGCTGATCTGGATGCGATTGCGGCGGAGGTGCTGCGGAAGCACAACGCCACGCCGACCTTCCTCAACTATCCGCAGGCGAATGGGCCGGCCTATCCAGCCACCATCACCGCCAGCGTGAACGAAGAACTGGTACACGGCATCCCCCGGCCTGACCGCATTTTGCGCGAAGGGGACATCATCAGTCTGGATGTAGGCTGCTTGTTCGAGGGGTTTGTGGGCGATGCAGCCTTTACGATGGGGGTGGGCGCGATTGCGCCATCGGTACAGCGGTTGCTGACGGTCTGCGAGCAGGCGTTGTATGTGGCTATTGCGGCGGCGGTGCTGCCGAACAGCGTGCGCGATGTGGCGCTGGCGACGCAGACGTTTGTGGAGAAGCAGGGCTATACGGTGGCACGCACCTACACCGGGCATGGCGTGGGGCGCAAGATGCACGAGCCGCCGGATGTGCCGAACTGGTGGCCGCGTTCGGCAGAACGGCGCGGGTGGGTGAATGAGCCGTTGCGGGCTGGCATGACGCTGGCGTTGGAGCCAATGGTGATCGCAGGCCGCCCCGATACTCGTGAGTTGGAGGATGGGTGGACGGTGGTCACGAAGGATTGCTCACTGTGCGCCCATTTCGAGCATACGGTGGCTGTCACCGATGGCGAGCCGCTAATCTTGACTTTATTGTGATGCGACAATGAATTGGGTACCCCGGCGGTGGATAAAAGGCGCTGTGAACGTAAAATTCGCAGTAGACATCAACCGCCGATACTGATAGAATTTTAAGTCTTACGGAAACCTTGAGGATAGCACCATGCGTGTAACAACATCGGTCAAGCCGCGCTGCCCTAAGTGCCGCATTATAAAGCGTCATGGGCGTGTGATGGTTATTTGTGATAATCCGAAGCACAAACAGCGCCAAGGTTAATCAGCTTAGAGGGGATGAAATATGGCGCGTATAGAAGGGGTTGACCTGCCCCGCGAGAAACGGGTCGAAATCGCTCTCACTTATATCTATGGCATTGGCCGCCCAACCAGCAAGAAGGTTCTGGAAGCGGTCGGGTTGAACCCCGATACCCGCGTCAAGAACCTGACCGAAGACGAAGTGCAGAAATTGCGCGAAGAAATCGGTAAGCTGACCACTGAAGGCGACCTGCGCCGTGAAGTGCAGTTGAACATCAAGCGTTTGAGTGAAATCGGTTGCTATCGTGGCATTCGCCATCGCCGTAGCCTGCCTGTGCGCGGTCAGCGTACCCGCACGAACGCTCGTACCCGTCGTGGGCCGCGTAAGACGGTTCCGGGACGTGGTCGTCGTCGTGGCGCGACCAAGAAGTAACGGCGCGCTGTTTCCGGCCTATTGGTCTTGATGGTTTGGGCGTTCGCAAGGGCGCCCCAACCTTGACAACATGAACGAACGCATTTTCAGCGCCCTGCTCACACATTGTCAGGGCGCGTTTTCCCGCAGGGAACCAGCGAACGAGGGACACACATGGCACGTACCCCTACCAAGAAGACGACGGCCCGTCGCACAGCGAAGAAGGTTGTCAAGAATATTCCTTACGGACAGGCGCATGTTCACGCCACGTTCAACAACACGATCGTCTCGATGACGGATCAGTTGGGGAATGTGATCTCGTGGGCCAGCGCCGGCACTTCCGGCTTTAAGGGCAGCCGCAAAAGCACGCCCTATGCCGCCCGTATGGCCGCGCAGACCGCTTCGGAAAATGCCCAAGGACAGGGCATGACGGAAGTGGATGTGTTTATCAAAGGCCCCGGCCCCGGACGTGAGGCCGCAATCCGCGCCATTCAGGGCAGCGGGTTGAAAGTGCGCTCCATCACCGATGTTACTCCTGTTCCGCACAACGGTGTCCGTCCTCCCAAGCGCCGCCGCGTGTAACGCTGCGTTCGCTTTCCGGTTGGGTTTTTACCGTTAGGCAGAAAGAGGGGTAATGAGTGGTCACGAATAACATGGTTCTGCCGCATAAAGTCGAAAGCGATGCCGCTTCGCGCAACTATGGCCGGTTCATCATCAGTCCACTGGAAAGTGGCTACGGCCTGACTCTGGGTACTGCGCTGCGGCGTGTGCTGCTGTCGTCGCTACCCGGCGCGGCTGTCACCAGCATTCGCGTGTCGGATGTGCATCATGAATTTTCTGCCATTCCCGGCGTGCGTGAGGATATGACTCAGCTTATCCTTCAGGTGAAGCAGCTTCGCCTGCGCCTTGTGGATGCCGAGTCGGCACGCCTGCGTCTGGAACATCGCGGTGAAGGTACGGTGACGGCTGCGGACATCATCTGCCCGCCCGAAGTCGAAATTGTGAACACCGATTTGTATCTGTTCACGGTGGATGCCTCGGATGCTCATCTCGAAATCGAGTTTGAGGTGCAGAGTGGGCGTGGTTACAGCCCTGCGGAAGAACGCGGGCGCTTGCCGATTGGTGAACTGCCGGTGGACGGCATTTTCAGCCCGATCCGCCGCGTGAATTTTGATGTGGAACGCGCCCGTGTGGGGCAGCGCACAAACTATGATAAGCTGGTGATCGAAATCTGGACGGACGGCACGGTTCGCCCGGAAGACGCCCTCAGCCAATCGGCGCAAATCCTGATGAAGCATCTCACCGTCATCGGCGGTGTGCAGGCTTTCACACAGGACTTCAACGACGGCACCGAACTGGAACCCGAACCGAGTGGGTTCAAGCGCGAGTTGTTTGAGAAGCCGATTGAAGAACTCGATTTGAGCGTGCGTGTATTTAACTCGCTCAAGCGTACCGGAATTACCACCATCGGCGATGTGCTGGACATGCTCAAGCGCGGCCCCGATGCGATGCTCGCCATTCGTAACTTCGGCGAGAAGTCTCTGGATGAACTCGTGGATAAGCTGCGTGAAAAGGGCTATCTGAGCGAAGGCACCGAGATTAGCGAATTCATAAGCAGCAGTAGTAGTTGAGGACTGGATCATGCGTCACCGCGTAGCAGGCAAAAAACTGGGGCGGAATGGCGGTCAGCGCAAGGCGCTCAAGCTGGCTCTTACCCGTTCCCTCTTTGAATTTGGTCGTATCGAAACCACCCGTGCGAAAGCCGAGTTTGTGCGCTCGAATGTCGAGAAGCTCATCACTCTGGCAAAGCGCAGCAAAAAGCATCCCGATCCTGCGCGTGTCATCCATGCGCAGCGCATCGCCGCCAGCCGCCTGAACAATGACCGTGTGATCGTTCAGAAGCTGTTCACCGAAATCGCGCCGCGTTTCGAGAATCGTGCCGGTGGTTACACCCGCATTCTCAAGCTCGGTCAGCGGCACGGTGACGCGGCGGAGATGGTACTCATCGAACTGGTGGAGCGCGGCGACGCCTAATTGGTGACCCGGTATCGGGCCACGCTGTCGTATGATGGCACGGCCTATCAGGGGTTCCAGCGTCAGGCACACGGCATTGCCAGTGTGCAGGGCGCGGTGGAGGATGCGCTGACTTCCATCAGCAGGCGGCGAGTGGTTGTCGTCGGGGCGGGGCGCACGGATGCTGGCGTACATGCCAGCGGTCAGGTGATCGCCTTCGACCTTGATTGGGCGCACAGCCCGGAGACGCTTTTGAAGGCGCTCAACGCGGTGCTGCCCGATGATGTAGCTTTACAAGATATTCGGGTACACGCGGGGTTTCATCCCCGATACGATGCGCTTTCGCGGCGCTACACCTATCAGGTGGCGCTGGCGGCGCAGCGGCAGCCCCTTTTGCGGGGGCGGGCGTGGTGCTTCCGGGGTATGCTGGAGGGTGAGGCGCTCAACGCGGCCACCGCCCTGCTGATCGGAAGGCACGACTTTGGCGCCTTCGGTCAGCCGACCAGCGGCGACAGTACGGAGCGCGAGGTTTACGAGGCGCACTGGAGCTATGAAACAGCAACCTTCGGGACGCTGTGGAGCTTCACCGTCGAAGCGAACGCTTTTTTGAAACACATGGTTCGCCGGATGGTGTGGATGCTGGTCAAGGTCGGGCGCGGCCAGCTTTCTGTGGAGGCGTTTGAGGCTATTTTTCGCGGTGCGAAATTGACCCCCAACAGCCCGATTGCCCCGCCGCAGGGATTGACGCTTGAGGCAGTGCGGTATCCCGACTACAATGACGGAGAACACGCGGGTGAGAGTCGCCCGCCGGAGGAATGAAGGATTATGGCTAGACAGACGACTTTCACAACCAAACCGCTTGAAACTCCGCAGGAGTGGTGGATTGTGGATGCCAAAGGCCAGAACTTGGGGCGGCTCGCATCGCGGCTGGCGCCGATTCTGCGCGGCAAACACAAGCCCGTTTTTTCGCCGCATCAGGACGTGGGCGACTATGTGATCGTGATTAACTGCGAACACATCGCCGTCACCGGCAACAAGTTGGACGATAAGATGTATTATCGTTATTCGGGTTATCCGGGTGGGTTGGCGGAGATTAACCTGCGTGACCAGCTCCGGCGGTTCCCGGATCGCGTCATCTCCAACGCCGTGAAGGGAATGCTCCCGGATGGCGCGCTCGGTCGTAATATGCTCAAGAAGCTCAAGGTTTACGCGGGCGCGGAACATCCGCACAGCGCGCAGAAGCCAAAAGTGCTGGAAGTTTAGGAAGGTTAAGTAATGGCTGCTCAATATTACGAAGGCATTGGTCGCCGCAAGGCCGCAACCGCCCGCGTGCGCTTGTTCCCCGGTGGCACTGGCAACCTCGTCATCAATGACAAGGATGGTAGCGATTACCTGCCTCGCCCCGGCGATGTGGATATTCTGCTGGAGCCGCTCACGATTGTGGGACAGAGCAAGAGCTATGACATCAGCGTTCATGTCAACGGTGGCGGCATTAGCGGCCAGCGTGATGCGATCCTGCTGGGCATCGCCCGTGCGATCATCAAGATTGATCCTGAGTTGAAACCGGCTCTGCGCGAACAGAGTTACCTCACGCGGGATGCCCGCGTTAAGGAACGTAAAAAGCCGGGTCTCAAGCGTGCCCGCAAAGCTCCGACCTACACCAAGCGTTAATTCGCACGGTTTCCGTCGGCTGTACTCGACATCTGCACAAGGCAAGGCTATTATGGCCTTGCCTGTTTTGATTCATGGGGAGGTGATCGCATGGCGAATGAACTGTCTCCAAATGAACTGATGGCGCATGTTCGCGCCCTAGCCGATGATATCGGGCCGCGCCCCGCCGGAACCCCGCGAGAGGCACAGGCGCAGGCTTATGTGAACCGCGTGTTGCGGCAGGCGGGCTTCGAGGCGATTGAAACCATCCCGTTTCGTGCGCCCCGCACATGGGGCTATGCGTTGATTTTGCCGGTGGCGTTGGCGCTGGTTGGGAACTTCTTGCTGGGACGTATGGGGCGCTTGATGGGCGGCCTACTCAGCCTGTACGGGCTGCGTTCGGCGCATGATGCGATGGTCGGACGGCGCACCGCACTGGCGGGACTCGCGCCGGTTGGCCCCAGCGCGACGCAGGTGGTGCGTGTTCCCTGCGTCCAATCTCCGGCGAATCCCCGTCAAACGCTGGTGTTCATTGGGCATGTGGATGCCAACCGCCACCGCTTGACCTTCAGCCCCTTGCTCAAACATCTACTAACGACGGCTTCACTGGTGGGGAGTGTGGCGCTGGTGACGAATGCCGCGCTGCAACTGGCGCGAGCCGTGCTGCCGCGCAAGGCGCTGCGCCGCGCTCATCGCCTGTCGGTGCTGGATGTGGCGAGTGTGCTGGGTCTGCTGCTGGCGGACGAGATTGGTTCATGGGTGGATGGCGCGAATGATAACGCGACGGCGGTGGCCTGCACATTAGGGCTGGCGGCCTATTTACACGAGAATCCGCTGCCGCATACCGAAGTGTGGTTTGCGTTTACCGGCGCGGAAGAAGTGGGGCTGCTAGGGACACATGCCCTGCTGGATGCACATGGCGACCGTCTGAAGGATGCCTATTTCGTGGATTTCGAGATGGTGGGCGCGGGGCGTCTGGCCTATATCTCGCGGCATTCCAGCTTCGCATGGGACGGCGCGTATCAACCGGACGCCGACTCGGTGGCGCTGGCGCAGGCCGTCAGCCATGCTCACCCCGACTGGAAAGTACAGAGCCGCGATATGGTCATCCTCGAAGAAGTGGCGGCGCTGCGGGATCGCGGGTATCGCGGAATCTGTCTGGTGGGCGTGGGCGACGACGGCTATCTCGTCAACTGGCATCAGCACAGCGACACCAGCGCACAGATTGATCCGGCTTGTCTGGAACGCGCCGCACAGTTCGGGCTGGCTTACGCACATCGTTTAGACGAAACGACAACCGATAGGAACTGATTTCGCATGTGCTATTTGACGGTGTATATCGTGTTTGACTTTCCTGAGTCGGTCACGCTGAAAGACCCTGCGATTCTCATGGCGGGGGTGACGGCGCTGCAAGACGACGGCTTCTTGCTCGAAGGCGAAACGCCAGCGGCGGAGGCGTGGGGACTGGCGCTCCGGCGCGGTACGCGCAGCGCGTATCTGGCGTTCAAAGGCGGGCTTGACCTGACCTTGAGCGTGGTGCTGAACCAACCGCGCCGCCTGTATTGCGCTACGCCGCGTCCGGTGGCGTTGAAACCGGAAGGGGCGCGGGCGTTCGTGGATGCTGCTCAAACCTTGTGGAACGCGCTACTGCCGGACTACGGCTTCGGGCTGATCTCGTTGGACACGCAAATGCTGGATGCGCCAGCGATGGGCGACTACCGCATCAAGACGGTCTACGACTATAACTTTCTGAGCGAACGCTTGCTGAAGCCTTTGGGGGTGCAAACGCTGAAGGCTGTGCCGGGGGCGCGGGTGGCGGTGCTGGCGGGCGGTGGGGCGCTGCTGGAAGTGGTGCCGCATCCACTGGGCGACCGCAAGCCGACTCTGCCCACGTATCAGACAGCGGCGGCTCTCCTCGGCGCTGCCTCCTTCCAGCAGGGCTGTTGATGGCGCTGCCGGATAGCCTTCCTGTTCCCAATCAGAAATGGACGCGCATCGAGGCGTTGGCTTTCGCTGGCGTGCTGCTGCTGGCGGCGGTACTGCGCTTCGGTTGGTCGGGGGTGAACTCCTTCGCCTTCGATGAGGCGCGTCTGAGCCTGATTTCGCTGGATATGGCGCGGGGCGGGGTGTTCGCCACCGTTGGGATGCCCTCCTCGGCGGGTGTGCCGAACCTGCCCGCCGCCGCATGGATTTATGCGCTGCCCTACGCGCTCTCGCCTGACCCACTGGTGGCGACCCTGTTTACCGGCCTGCTCGGTGTGGTGGCGGTGGCGCTTACCGGATGGCTGGCGCGGGAGGCGTGGGGCGCACAGGCAGGCGTGGCGGCGGCGCTGTTCCTCGCCGCGTCCCCGTTTGCCGTCCTCTACAGCCGGAGCATCTGGGCGCAGGATTTGCTGCCGTTGCTCGGTATCGTGTGGGCGGCGGCGGCTTATGCTGCCGTTCGGCGCGGGAGCGCGTGGGCGCTGGCGCTGCATAGCTTTGTGGCGGGTTTCGCGTTTCAGGTGCATTTCGCGGGTGCGGCGCTGGCATTGGGCAGCTTGTGGTTGTTGCTGCGATTCGGCTGGTGGCGGCGCTGGCGGCCTGTGCTGGTCGGCGGCTTGCTGGCGGCGGCGGCGGCGCTACCGTTTGCCCTCGAAGTCCTCACGCATCGTCCAGATATTTTGGACGCATTCCGGGCGGCATCCGGCGGGGCGCAGGTGGATGGGAGCGCGTTCGCGTGGCTGGTGCAACTTGCAGCGGGGCAGGGCTGGGGTTACATGATTACCGGACAATGGGATGCCTTCAGCCAGAATACGGTGTACGCGCTACTGTCGCTCGTGTTGTGCGGTGCGGGCGGGGTGGCGCTACTCACTGGCCTGCGCCGCCGCGCACAGGTCGCGCCCCTGCCGGAGATCACACTGGTGCTGCTGCTGTCGGGGGCGGCGTTTTTCACCCGCCACAGCACCCCCGTCTTTATCCATTATTTGCTGGCGGCGCTGCCTGCACTGGCGTTGAGCGTGGGGGCGCTGCTGGCATGGCTGCCGGGGCGTTTCCTACGTGCCGCGACGGGGTTGCTGCTGATCGGCGTATGCGGAACGGCGGCGGTCTGGTTGGGGCAGAGTATCGCGCTCGGCGGGCGAATCGAAACCCCCGGCGGGTTGGGGACGCCACTCGGAATCTCGCGGGGGGCGGCGCAAACGGTGCCGGAGGATCGGCCTGCGCTGTTCTTCACGCATGGCGGCGACCCGCTACGGGATGGCGAGGCGGCGGTGTTCGCGGCGCTGTGGTACACGCGCCCGCACCGCATCATCGGCGGCGATAGTTTGCTCATCCTGCCGGGTGAACCGGCGGCGCTACTAGGGACGCTGGCACCGTTTCAGGCGTGGGAAGAACTGGCTGCGGCAGGGCTGGCTACGGATGTACAGAATATCCCCCGGCGCGAAGGTGAGGGCGTGCTGCCGTTCGTGATGACCCTGTATGACGGGCAGACTGCACCGGAAGGGTTCACCCTGCTGGAGCCAACAGTTACGTTCGCAGACGGCACACGGCTGATGGGCTGGAAAGTGCGGCGCGTGGGGGATCGGTTCCGCGTGTCTACCCTGTGGGCGGCAGACGCGCCTTTGCCTGTCGGGACGATGCAGCAGTTCCACCATCTGCGGGACAACGCGACGCTGGATGGGGAGTTCCGTCTGGGGACGGATGTGCCGCTGCAAATGGGACAGTGGTGGGCGGGCGACCGTGTGATCGTAATCGCGGATTTCGCGGCGGGTGATGTGGACGCGCTGCAAGGTTCGCTGTGGGTGGATGTGGGGCATTACGCGCTGGAGAATATGCAGCGGGTGGTGCTGACTGCGGGCGGCGATCATGTGCGGTTGGGGCCGTTCAATCCGCCGATGTCGGGGTAATTTCTTAGCGCCTGTATGCGGGTTTCTAACTGTTCGCATTCTACACTGTGCTGTACACGGGGACATTAACCCCGCAAGTGAGGCATCGTGCAGATGAAGGTGCTGATTGTGGCGGAGAACCCGCTGGCGCGAATGGGGTTGGCGGCGCTGCTGGCGGGGCAGACCGATTTGAATGTGGCCGGGCAGTCCAGCGGGCAGAACGTGGCTGCCGATGTGGAACAATCCGCAGCCGAGGTGATCGTTTGGGATTGGGGGTGGGAATCCACGCCGAAACTGCCGCCGGGGACGCCGGTGGTGGCGCTGCTCAAGCAGGCCGATCAGACGCCGGAAGCGTGGGCAGCGGGCGCACGCGGGTTGCTACTGGGGAACACCAGCGCGGACGGGTTGAGCGTGGCGGTGCGGGCGGTGGCGGAAGGCTTGACGGTGCTGGAACCGGCGCTGACGGCGGCGCTGCTGGTGACTCCTGTGGTCAGTGAACCGCCTGCCGATGCGCTGACGCCGCGTGAGATGGACGTGCTGCAACTGCTGGCGGAAGGGCTGGCGAACAAGATCATTGCCCAACGCCTGATGATTACCGACCATACCGTGAAGTTCCATGTGAACGCCATCATGAGCAAGTTGGGCGTGCAGAGCCGCACCGAAGCGGTGGTCAGGGCGACTAAACTGGGATACATCATCCTGTAGATGAAATTTCCGCCAAAGGCGTAACCATTCGGCCTGCGGCGGGTTTTTACTGGCAATGAAACTATTTAACCGTCGAACACGCAAACCCGATCTTACGACGCTCCCGGATGTCGAGCTGGTCATTCTGGCGAAGGACAATTCCGAGGCTTTTGGCGTACTCTACGAACGCTATGTCGAGAAGATTTACAAGTACATCTACTACCGCACGGGGAATCATCACGATGCCGAGGATTTGGCCTCTGGCGTGTTTCACCGGGCGATGGCGCACATCGAAACCTACACCGACCGGGGGGTTCCGTTTCAGGCGTGGCTGTACCGGATCGCGCATAATCTGGTCGCCAACTGGCACCGTGACCGGGGGCGGCGCAAGATTATCCCGCTGGAGGAGTTTGTCAGCGCGGGGCTACACTTCGATGCGCCGGACTCGGCCACCGAAGATCAGGAGGAGCGCGATCAACTTATGGGCGCGATTGGTCGCCTGCCAGATGAGCGTCAACAGCTTTTGTATCTGAAGTTTGTCTCTGGCCTATCGAACGCCGAGGTGGGCGAGATTCTGGATCGGACTGAAGGGGCGATTAAGTCGCTGTACCATCGCACGTTGATCGCTTTGCGGGATGATATTGAGATGCAGCAAACTCGTGTGGGTGCGCGGCGCAGCACCGACTCGTCTGAAACGAAGCTACGTAAGCAGGGGAACGACTGAATGACCACCGATCACCACATGCAGAATTTGCTGGCGGCTGTCACCGAGGCGCTCATGGCTGACGACGGGGACGATCTGGATACGATTGTCAGTCAGTATGCCGTTCCACGCACCGAAGTGGAAGGCTTCATCAGCATCATTCAGCGCCTACATCACACACTGGTGGGCGCTGCGCCGTCCCGCCGTTTTGTCGGGCGTTTGAAACGGGATTTGATCGGCAATCACCGTCAGGGCGTGGTGGCGCGTATCCGCTATTTGCCGCCGCGTGTACAGATTGCCGCCGGCGCTGCACTGGTGGCCGGGTTTATGCTGTTGACGTGGCGGCGAATGATGGACGATACCCGCCGCGAAAAGCAGGAGATGGTGACTCTGTAACCTTTACGCCTTGTTTGCTCATACCTCGTCTACCATAATAGACGGGGTATTGTTTTCTATTGTGAAAGAAACAAAAAGCGATTTAAGGAGCTTTTTAATGAACATGCGGCGCGCTGAAATCACCGGATGGGGAAAATACGTACCTGAAAAGGTGCTGACGAACGACGATCTATCGAAGATTGTGGATACAACCGATGAATGGATCGTGGCCCGTACCGGTATCAAGGAACGCCGTGTTCGCAGCGCGACAGATACGACGACCACGATGGCGGTGGCGGCCAGCCACGATGCGATGCGTGTGGCGGGGCTGACGGCTGCCGATATTGACCTGATTGTGGTGGCAAATTCTTCCCCGGATTATCTGCTGCCCGCGCCCGCCAACTTCATCCAACACGAACTGGGGGCGACCTGTCCGGCGCTCACCATTGCGGCAGGGTGTTCCGGTTGGGTGTATGCGCTCGTGACCGGGGATCAGTTCATCCAGACCGGCGCGTACAAGTGTATTCTGGTGATCGGCGTGGAGTTGATCTCGTATGCGCTGGATTACACCGATCGCGGCACCTGCATCCTGTTTGGGGATGGCGCGGCGGCGGTGGTCATTCAGCCGTCCCAAACCGACGCGGGCGTGATGTCGTTTGAACTGGGGTCGGATGGGGGACAGGCCTATAACCTGTGGGTTCCCGGCGGCGGGACAGCCAACCCGCTTTCGCAGAAGGTGATTGACCAGCGCGAACACTACATCCGCATGAACGGACAGGAAGTGTTCAAATTTGCGGTTCGCAAGCTCACTTCTTGCTTGAACAACATCACCACACAGGCCGGAATGAGCGTGAGCGATCTTGATCTGGTGATTCCCCATCAGGCGAACCTGCGCATTATCGAAACAGCGGCGCGTTCATTGAACCTGCCGATGGACAAGTTCTTCGTCAACCTGCATAAGTATGGCAACACCTCGGCGGCCTCGATCCCGCTGGCGCTGGTGGAAGCCATCGAGGAAGGGCGGCTGAAGGCGGGCGATGTCACCGGCATGGTGGCGTTCGGTTCCGGGTTGTCGTGGGCGGGCGCGGTGATGCGCATGGGCGCGAAAGTGGGCGCGGTGAATGCGGCGCCCGTAGAAGCGGCCGCACTCCTGTAAAAGGGTGACTTCGGGCGGTTGACTCTTGACGGGGAAAACCGCCTTGCTATAATTCTAACCAATGGCTCCGTAGCTCAATTGGCAGAGCAGTTGACTCTTAATCAATTGGTTATAGGTTCGAGTCCTATCGGGGTCACACCAAAATGCGAAGGGGTAGCAGCAATGCTACCCTTTTTCGTTTCCACATGCAAAGTTTAGTGTTCATATGCCGTCGTCTGGGCTACTTGTATATATAGTGTGAAATTGCAGTTTGAGTAGTTCTGGGATTGCTAGGCGATACTTCCGCTGTTAGGGCGTATTTATGTATCCCATATGGGCTACGGACGAGCAAATGTATCGGGTGCGCCCTTACTCGGATACTCAGGAAAAATCAATACGTTACGATCTCAGGCTTTAATTGAATAACTGAAATAAAACGCTGGGTATAAAAGCC
>CAIPFY010000138.1 GCA_903864435.1 uncultured Chloroflexota bacterium
GGATATGCCGATGGAGCCGACTCCCGGTTACAAGTATGCCAACTGGGAAAAGGGCTACGGCGATTTTCATTGTGTGGTGGATTTACGCACGTTGCGCATGGCCGATTGGCTGGATCGCACTGCCATCGTGATCTGCGATGTGGCGAACGAAAAGACGCACGAGCCGGTGACGGTAGCGCCGCGCAGCATCCTTAACCGGCAGGTGCAGGCGGCGCAGGATGCGGGCTATCTGGTGCAGGCCTCGTCCGAACTGGAATATTTCATCTACGAAGAAACCTACAAAAGCGCCCGCGACAAGAACTATATCAATCTGGAACACTTCGGCGCGTACATCGAGGACTACCACATTTTGCAGGGAACCCGCGAGGAAGTGCTGAATGCGGTGGTGCGTAAGGCGCTCGCCAACAGCGGGATTCCGGTGGAGTTCACCAAAGGCGAGTGGGGGCCGGGGCAGCACGAACTGAATATCCGCTACGCCGAGATTCAGACGATGGCCGACCGGCACACGCTGTACAAGCAGTGTTTTAAGGATGTGGCGCATCAGTTGGGGCTGGCGGTGACGTTCATGGCGAAGCCCGATCATCGCTATGCTGGTTCCAGCGGGCATTTGCACCTCAGCCTGTGGGATGCCGAGGGCAAGCGCAATCTGTTCGTGGGCGATACCCCGCTGGGGCCGGTCACGGGGTCGAACGAGTTCCGCTGGTTCCTCGGTGGTTGGATTGCTCATGCGCGGGAGATGATGGCCTTCTACGCGCCGACCATCAATTCGTACAAACGCTATCAGTCGGGTTCGTGGGCACCCACCAGCCTCGCGTGGAGCTATGACAACCGCACCGCCGGCTTCCGTGTGGTGGGGCATGGCAGCGCCCAGCGCATCGAGTCGCGCATTCCGGGCGCGGACATCAACCCGTATCTGGCGTATGCGGCGGCGCTGGCTTCCGGGCTGGATGGCATTCGCAACCACATCGAACCGCCCGCGATTTTTGAAGGGGATGTATACTCAGCGGCGCATCTGCCCAAAGTGCCGATGAACTTGCGCGAGTCCATCCGTGAACTGGATCGCAGCGCGTTTGCGCGGGAGGCGCTGGGCGAGGATGTGGTCGAACACTACCTGCACTTCTTCAAGACCGAGCAGGCGGCATTCGATAAGGCCGTGACCAACTGGGAACGGGAACGTTACTTCGAGCAGATTTGATTTCGAGCAACAATGAGGAGCGTTATCATGCGATTGAACGATAAAGTCGCGCTCATCACGGGCGCAGGCAACGGAATCGGGCGCGAAACCGCGCTGCTGTTCGCCCGCGAAGGCGCGGCGGTGGTGGTGGCGGATGTGAACGACAGTGCGGGTGAAAAGACGGTTGCCGACATTGTGGCGGCGGGCGGGCGTGCCATTTACAAGCGGTCTGACGTGTCTAAAGCGGCGGACTGCGAAGCGATGGTGGCGGCGGCGGAGCAGACCTTCGGCAAGCTGAACGTGCTGTTCAACAATGCTGGCATCATGCACGGCGACGACGACAACGCCATGACCACCGAGGAATCGGTGTGGGATTTAACGATGGCGATCAACCTGAAAGGCGTGTTCTTCGGTTGCAAGTACGGCATTCCGGCGCTGAAGCGGGCGGGCGGCGGTTCGGTCATCAACACCGCGTCGTTCGTGGCGCTGCTGGGTGCAGCCACGCCGCAGATCGCCTACACCGCCAGCAAGGGCGGCGTGCTGGCGATGACCCGCGAACTGGCGGTCATCCATGCGCGTGAGAACATCCGCGTCAATTCGCTGTGCCCGGGGCCGCTAAAGACCGAACTGTTGATGAACTTCCTGAACACCGAAGCGAAAAAGCAGCGCCGTCTGGTGCATGTCCCGATGGGGCGCTTCGGCGAGGCCAGCGAAATCGCAAAGGCCGCGCTGTTCCTCGCTTCGGATGACTCGTCGTATGTGACAGGTGCGGATTTTGTGGTGGATGGCGGCATCACCGCTGCTTACGTCACGCCGGAATAAGGACAAACACCATGACTCAAACTTTTGAAGGATTGGCGATTGGTGGCAAGCGCGTCGCTGCTGCCAATGGCGCGACGGCTCCCACTTATAATCCGGCGACGGGCGAGGTGCTGGCGCAGGTGGCGCAGGCGAGCGCGGTGGATGTGGATCAGGCGGTGCGGGTGGCGCATGACCGCTTCAGCACCGGTGCGTGGAAGCAGATGCGTAGCCGTGAACGCGGGCAAATTCTAGGCCGGATTGCGACGCTCATCCGCGAAAAATCCGAGATGCTGGCGCAGATCGAATCCCGCGACGGCGGCAAGCCGATCAGCGCGGCACGCGGCGAAATCGGCGCGGTGGCGAACACGTTTGAATACTATGCGGGCGCGGTCAACAAGATTCACGGGCAGACCATCCCCGGCAACGCCAACGGCACGGTGATGACCTTCCGCGAGGCGCTGGGCGTGTGCGCGTTGATCGTCCCCTGGAACTTCCCGCTGGTGATCGCCGGATGGAAGATCGCCCCGGCGCTGGCGATGGGCAACACGGTCATCGTGAAGCCGGCCAGTGTAACCCCCCTGAGTGCGCTGGCGCTGGCTGATCTGGCGCTGGAAGCCGGACTGCCGGAAGGCGTGTTCAACGTGGTCACGGGGTCGGGCAGCGTGGCTGGTAACGCGCTGGTGACGCATCCCCTCGTCCGCAAAATCTCGTTCACCGGCTCGACGGAAATCGGCGTGGGCGTGATGCAGCAGGCGGCGGCGGGGATTAAGCGCGTGTCGCTGGAACTGGGCGGCAAATCGGCTAATATCATCTTCGCCGATGCCCGTCTGGAACCGTGCGTGGAGTCGTCGCTGTGGTCGGTGTACGACAATGCGGGGCAGGACTGCTGTTCGCGCACCCGTTTCTTCGTCGAACGTCCGATTTTTGATGAGTTCGTGGAACGCTTTGTCGCCCGCACCCAGACGATGCGCGTGGGCGACCCGAACGACGAAAAGACCGATATGGGGCCGCTAATTACGTCGCAGCACCGCGACTCGGTGGTGAATTACCTGCATGTAGGCGACGGCGAAGGGGCGCGGCGGCTGTGCGGCGGCGACATCCCCGGCGGGGCGCTGGCGGCGGGCAATTACCTGACTCCGGCGGTGTATGTGGATGTGAAGCCGGAGATGCGGATTATGCGCGAGGAAATCTTCGGGCCGGTGGTGTGCATCATGCCGTTCGACGGGGAAGAAGAAGCCGTGCGCTTCGCCAACGACACGCCTTACGGCCTGTCGGGGTCGCTGTGGACGCGGGACATCGGGCGGGCGCTGCGCGTGGCGCGGGCGGTGGAAACCGGTATGCTCTCGATCAACAGCAGCAGCAGCGTGCATATTGAAGCGCCGTTTGGCGGCATGAAGCAGAGTGGTCTGGGACGCGAACAGGGCATGACGGCGCTGGAACACTACAGCGAATACAAATCGGTATTCATCGCCAATGATTGAGGGGGAGATAACCCTCATCCCTCGCTCTGACGCGCAGCGGAAGGGCGAAGGGTGTAAGACAAAAACGGGACGGCACGCAGGCCGTCCCCTACACCCCCAATTTTCGCCTTCGTAGGGGACGACCTATGTGCCGTCCCATCTTGATGCATAAAAACCCTACCCTCGAAAGGCGATAGGGAGTGAGAAATGCACCCATGTTTGATGACTGAGGTGATATATGAATACGAGTTCAGAAGCGACACGACTGCTGCAAGAAGCATTGACCAAAACCCGCGAGGCCGCGAAGGTGATTGATAACCTGATCGTTGAGCATGAGTATCAGGATGTGGCGGCGCTGGTGGCACAGGCAGCGGTGGCGCTGCTCGACTCGGCTACGCTGCTGCTGGCCTCACAGGATCAACCGGCGCTGGATGCTATCGAAAAGTGCGATGATCTGCTCGATCAGGTCTACAGCATCATTGATGGCGAAACTGATGACGAGTGAGTCGTTCGACATTGTGATTGTCGGCGCGGGCGCGGCGGGGTTGTTCGCGGCGGTGTTTGCCGCCCGGACAGGCCGCCGCGTTTGCGTTCTGGATGGCGCAGAGAAACCGGGCGCGAAGATTCTGGTTTCGGGCGGCGGGCGCTGCAACGTGACCCATGATGAGGTGAGCGCGGAGGCTTATGCCGGTTCGTCGCGCAATGCGATCAAGAAGGTGCTGCGGCGCTTCGATGTGCCGCAGACGGTGGCTTTTTTCGCGGAGCAGGGCGTGATGCTCAAGCGCGAAGACACGGGCAAACTGTTCCCCACCACCGATAGCGCCCGTTCAGTGCTGGAGGCGCTGCTGGGTGCGGCGCGGTCTGCCGGGGTGGTGCTGCGGGTTGCAACGCGGGTGGAGCGTATCGAACGGCAGGACGAGGCTTTCACGGTCAGCGGCGGGTGGGGGCAGGTGAGCGCCCCGCGTGTCATCCTCGCTACCGGAGGACGCAGCCTGCCCAAAAGTGGTTCGGACGGACACGGTTACAAGCTGGCGCAGGCGCTCGGTCACACGCTTACGCCGCGCATCTTCCCCGCATTAGTGCCGCTGACGCTCCCACATGACCATTTCCTGTGCGCCCTCAGCGGCCTGACCACTCCGGCTGTGCTGGAAGTGCGTGACCGTGCCGGGCGGCGGCTTGTCATGTTCAGCGGTTCGACGTTGTGTACCCATTTTGGCTTGTCGGGGCCGCCGGTGCTGGACATCAGCCGGTATTACCGCGATGCGCTGCTGAATGACCCCGAAGGGACGCAACTGGTCGCCAACTGGCTGCTGGATGAAACGCCGGAGTCGTTTGATCGTGTGTTGCTGGAAGCCGGACGGCGTTCGGCGTGGCGAGTGCTAGGCGAACGGCTGCCGGAACGGTTGGCGCGGGCGCTGTGTGCGGCGGCGGGTGTGGATGCGTCTGCACCGCTGACGCAGGTGATGCGGGAAGCGCGGCGGGGCTTGGCGCGGGCGGCGACGGCGCTGGTGCTGCCAATCACGGGGGATCGCGGCTATACCTATGCCGAGGTGACGGCGGGCGGCATCCCGTTGAGCGAGATTCGCCTCGAAACGATGGAGTCGCGGGTATGCCCCGGTTTGCACCTGTGCGGCGAAATCTGCGATGTGGATGGGCGCATCGGCGGGTACAACTTTCAGTGGGCGTGGTCGAGCGGGTATGTGGCGGGGGTGGGCGCAGCGAGTGACAACACTCTCACCTAGCGGTGATGCTTGTTACTAGGGTTCAGCACGAATCGGGCGTAAGCTAGGGGATGTCAGAAGCCCTCTCCCCTTTAACGGACGTGCTAAGGCGTCCTCCACAGTGGGCGTGGGCTGTTGCGAGGATCAGCAATGCACGAACTCTCGATTGCCGAAAACCTGATCGAGATTGCTTCCAACGCGGCACAGGCGGCGGGTGTACAGCACGTACAGGCCGTTCATTTGCGGCTGGGGGCGCTCTCCGGCGTGGTGGCAGATGCGCTCCAATTCAGCTATGAAGTTGCCGCTGCGGGTACGCTGCTGGAAGGGTCGCAGCTGGTTATTCAGGCCGTGCCAGCCGCGATTTACTGCGCGGTCTGTGCGCAGGTGGTGGAACTGCCCACGATTCAAGCGTTTTGCTGTCCGGTATGCGGCACGTTCAGCGCCGATGTGCGGCAGGGGCGCGAACTGGAAATCATTTCACTGGAGGTCGAAGATGAGCAGCCCACGTATTCTTGAAATCCGGCGAGGAGTGCTGGAAAAGAACGATCAACTGGCGCAGGGATTGCGGGAACGCTTTCAGGCGGCGGGGGTGTTTGTCGCCAATCTGGTATCCAGCCCCGGTGCAGGCAAGACCGCTTTTCTGGAGCGTACCCTGACGCTGTTGCGTGCCGAAGGGCTGCGGCCTGCCGCGCTGGTGGGCGATCTGGCAACGGACAACGACGCGCAGCGGTTGGCGCGTAGCGGTGCGCCCGTCCGCCAGATTGTGACAGGCGGCAACTGCCATCTGGAAGCGGATATGATTGGCGATCATATTGACTCGTGGGGGATTGATCTGGCGGACACGGACTTCCTGTTCATCGAGAATGTGGGCAATCTAGTCTGCCCTGCCAGTTACGATCTGGGCGAGGCGCTGCGCTGTGTGCTGCTCTCAGTGACGGAGGGCGAGGATAAGCCCCTCAAGTACCCGATTATTTTCCATTCGGCAGATGCGGCAATCATCACCAAGATTGATCTGGCGGCGGCGGTAGAGTTTGACCGCGAGGCGGTGCTGGCGAATATTCAGAGCGTCAGCCCCGGCCTGCGCGTGTTTGAAACTTCCGCCAAATCCGGCGAAGGCATGGCGGCATGGATCGCCTATTTGAAGGCGCGACATCAAAAACTTGCGGGCGATGTGGGCTAACGAAGGTGTGGCAGAGTAGGTATTGAAGGGGAAGCCATCGGATCGGTGGCTTCCCTTTTTTGTTCGCGGTGCGGGGCGTTCAGCGGCCTCATTTGCCACGAACTATTTGATCGTGCCTAAGCCGGCTTCGCGGGCGCGAATGATGGCATGAGCGCGATCGGATACCTGCAATTTGCTCAACACATTGGAGACGTGGTTGCGGACGGTCTTGCCGCTGAGTACCAGACGCTCCGCAATCTCGGTGTTATTGTAACCGGAGGCGATTAAGTCCAAGATTTCGCGTTCGCGTTCGGTGAGTTCGGGGAATAGCAGCGTCGGAACTGCACTCGGTTGGGGTTTGCCGAAGTAGCTGACCAGCCGCCGCGCAATGCTGGCGCTGAAGATGGCTTCTCCTTCGCTCACTGCCTGAATCGCCCGGATGATTTCGTCCTGATCTGACCCTTTGAGCAAATAGCCGCGTGCGCCCGCTTGCATGGCAGAGAATACCATGTCGTCGTCCTCGTACATTGTGACCATCAAAATGCCGATGTGCGGACTGTCACGCAGGATTTGGCGCGTGGCATCAATCCCGTTCATTTCGGGCAACTGAATGTCCATCAGAATCACGTCCGGCTGAAGCTCCAGCGCCAGCATGGTCGCGCTCTGACCGTCTCCGGCTTCACCCACCCATTTCATTTGCGGGAGCGAATCTAGTAGCAGATGAAGACCGTTACGGAACATCGGATGATCGTCTACCACCAGTACACGGATGATCTCAACAGTTCATCATTATCGTTTGGTCGGCAGGTAATAACGGCTTCCGCCAGATCAACTAAACGA
>CAIPFY010000139.1 GCA_903864435.1 uncultured Chloroflexota bacterium
GCCCTATTCATGTACGAACATATGGGGTCGAATGATCGGGCGCTGCTGACGTTCCTCAAGCAGAAACATCTAGGGGTATATGATGATCGCGATGTCCAAAAGGAACTGAAGCAGTATGCCACAGCCTTCTTCGGCTACCACATACAGGGCAAGACTGAATATGCCGAGTATCTGACCGGGGCTTATGCGGCTGAATTCAACAATCTAACGTGGGAATCAACCATCGAGTGAGTTAGCCGTAGGGGGCTGGAACACACCAGCCCCCAATACCGGATAGCTGTTATTCCCACGGCACGCGCTGGGCGCAGGCCAGTAGTTCCTGTGCGGACTGCGTGTAAGGCAGCAGGCGCACCATCATCCCCTTCTTCAACTGCAATTCGCCGCGCACCAGCATCCCCAGCGGAGCCGCTTCGCCACGCATCACCTTCATCCATGCGCGATAGTCGCCTTCGATCACAAAAGCGGCTTGCGCGTGCGCCTGCCCGATGGTGACGCTGTGCGCCGAACGGCATTCGCCCTTCAGCAAGTCCATCACCACCGCGCTGTCGTGGTCGAAACCGTGCGCGGGTGCGGCTTTCATCACAAAGGCCAGCGCCCCTGCTGTCCACTTTTTGGAGGCTGCGCGATATGCGCTGCTGCTGTTGATCTTCTCGCGGAAGTCCAGCGCCCATTCTTCCGTGAATAGCTTGTAGTGGGGCGACGCGACCACTTCCGGTTCGGCAACCGGGACGATTGGCGCGGGCGCGGGGTCTAGTTCGGTGTGGACTGCCAGCGCGGGGCTGGAGTCGGCGGCGGCTGTCGGCGCGATCATCACTATTGGTTCCGCCGCGCCTATCGCGCCATGCCCGTTCTCGCTGGAGGGGGCGGCAGCGGGAACCATCACCTCTGCCAGTTCCGCAGCCGCATGACCATTTTCGCCCGTGTTGACGGGCGATTCGATCTTGGCGGCAGGATGTGCCTTCTGGATTTCAATCGGCGGCGCGGCAGGCTTGGGTGCTTCGGCTCTGGGCTGCGCAGCGGGCAGAGGCCGGGGGTCTACTTTGGCGGCGGTACGCAGTTCGAGGAAACTCTCTTGCAGGTAGCCGCGCAGTTCGATCGCATCGGGGATGATTCCGGTATCCGTGACCAGCGTCATCGTGATTCGCTGGTTATAGCTCATCACCACGCAGGCCAACCCCATCGAAGGATTCAGCGGGAAATAGCCGTAGCTGTGCTGCATCTCGCGTCCTAGCAGATACACCGGAAACTGCGGCCCGCTGACGTTGGTACACCATGTATGGGCGACGAACGCGAAGGCGGACGGCGCCATTGACCAGATGATCGGTTGCATGATCGCCGGTGACAGGGACGGTAGCGATAGGATCGCATCAATCGTGTTCGAGAGATACGACTGCTTCATGGTGAGCGAATAATCATGCACCGTTTGCAACCGGCTGAGGGGATCGGGGGCACGCAGCGGCACATCAATCGGCAGGACGGCGATGCGGTTGCCAAATTCGCCCTTCTCCTGCTCGGCACGCATATTCACCGGCACGAGTACCCGCACACTGTCCTGAATGCCGCGCCCGTGCGCCACTTCGTAGCGATCCACCGCGCCGCCCAGCACCGACAGCATGACATCGTTGACCGATACATTGGCGGTGGCGCGGATGGCGCGAACTTCCGCCATCGAAAATTCGGCCCATGTGAGCTGCTGTTGCCCGCTGTTTTTGCCGTTGATCGCCAGCGGCTTGAGCAGGGTCAGGTTGTCGCTGACAAGGGTCGCCACGCCGCGCAGCATCTTGCGGCGCTTGTCTTTGTCCGCCAACACGCCCGACATGAACGAGAGCGTGCCGCCGATTTTGCCCAGTACATCCAGCTTATTCGGCAGGTCTTTCAGCACCGCATCCACCACCATTTGCGCGTCAGACGGGAGGGGCGGCGGGTCGAACACGGGCTTTTTGGGCGGGCTGGAAATTTCCGGCGACAGGTCTAACAGCAGCGTGAACAACTCGATCGCGCTCAGGCCATCCACCATCGCATGATGCACTTTGAAGAACAGCGCAGTGCGATTGCCTTCCATCCCATCAATCAAATGCACTTCCCACAGCGGCTTGGTGCGGCTGAGGGGCTTGCTGACCAGCTTGCCGGTTAGCTCGCGCAGTTGTTCTTCCGTGCCGGGGGCGGGCAGCTTGCGCTTAAAGACATGGTTGCCCGTGAAGTAATCCGGGTCAAGAACCCATGTGGGCGGGCCAACCTTCAGTGGAGCTTGCACCAACCGCTTCTGGTACAGCGGCGCTTGATGGATGCGGTCGTCAATATGTTCGAGAAGGTCATCGTAAGAAATTTTGCCTTCAAAGACCGATACCGCGCCAATGTTCATGGGCGACTGGTCGGTTTCCACATACAAAAAGGCCGTGTCCACAGGCCCAAGAATATGGGCTGCTTCTGGATCGCTCATCATGACAGGCTCCCGAATAATCCTATTTGACGGAAATGATACCCTATTCGCCTAAAACCTGCGTTGTTCGGGACGATTACAGCACTTTTTACAGAATATTCTACACCGTTGTGTGAGCCATGACGAGAAATAGGGCTTGGGGAAAGCCACATCCACCCGGTTGCGAAATGGGAAAGCCGACCTGACTCTGATTTTTTGTTAGGCCAGCGTAATTTTATGTTGAATAAACTACCTAGAATGACTAGACTTTATGTCTATTGAAATTAAGTGATTTAA
>CAIPFY010000140.1 GCA_903864435.1 uncultured Chloroflexota bacterium
AACGTCGCATCTACCGCCACCACCCACACCAACTCATCCCCCAACCGCAGCAGCGCCCCCACCTCAAACAGCGCCGCGCCGCCCATGCCCGCCGCGCCCGCATCCGGCACACTCAGCAGCACATCCCCCGCCACCACCCCGCTGCTCATCGTTTGTCCGGTGGTCTGCCAACCCGCTCCGGTGCGACCATCCTGCCAGCCCCACACGCCCGTAACGGTATACGCGCCCGCATCGAGCAGGCCGCCATCCGTTCGCAGCAGGCGGTCATAGGGCGCGGCATCCGGCGCAGCGGTCAGATCAGCCAGCGCCAGCGCCTCCCCCGCGCTATCTGTGACCGCCACCAGTTCCAGCAGATCGTCCGCCAGCGGCAGTTCCCCTTCGCTGTTGACCGCCTGTTGACGGGCAGCGCGGTAGGGCATAAAGCGGCGGTTGGCGTAGCGTTCGGCCTCGCTGCTGGCCGTCTCCAGCGCCGCCCACAAACGCGGATTCTCGGCGCTTTCCCCGGCGGGAATCCCCAGATACGCCCGCAGCGCATCCAATGTGACAATCGGCATCCATGTCCTCCTTCACGAATGGTCATGAGAAAACAAAACGCCTTCCCCGTATCCGGCAGAAGGCGTTCTTCAATGCGTTTGTTCTTGCCCCGTCTTTAGGGTCACCAGATCAAAATGATTCTATGTTCACGGGTGAGCCTGATTTTTATGGAAAAGGAAACGAAGACGGGCTGGCACGTCGGCCAGCCCCTACAAAGGTGAACATTTGAGATCGTAGGGGACGGCCTGCGTGCCGTCCCGCTCTGCGGTAAGCGAGAAAAGAGTGCCGGGGTGAGGGCGCTTCCTCCCCTTGCACCATGTATGGGGAAAGGGGTCGGGGGATAGGGGACTCCTCTTACCCCTCATAAGCGCGTTGCAGCGCCGCCACATCGAACTTCTTCATCTTCAGGAAGGCTTCGGTCACACGCGCCATCTGTTCCGGCGTGCCGTTTTGCTGCATCGTGTTCATCACGCTCGGCACAATCTGCCACGACACCCCGTAGCGGTCTTTCAGCCACCCGCACTGCTCGGCTTCAGGATGTGCGCTCAGGCTGTCCCAGTAGTGATCAATCTCGGCCTGCGTGTCGCACGACACCATGAACGAGATGGCCTCGGTGAAGCCGAACCCGTGTTCATACGCGCTGTCCATCGCCGCGAACAACTGCCCCTCCAGCCGGAACTCGGCATGTTTCACCGTGCCTTCCGCGTCCGGCGATTCATCCTTGCCGTAGCGCATCATCCCGCCCATGCCCGCGTTGCCGAACACCGACGTGTAGAAGCGTATCGCGTCCTCGGCCTTGCCACACTGTTCGCCCGTGAACATCAGCGTCGGCGTGATCGGCTGCACGATAGCTTGCGTAGCGGTCATCACCTGCCACGACACCCCGTAGCGATCTTGCACCCAGCCATAGTGGGCGCTGAACGGATACGCGCCCAGTTCCATCAGCACCGAGCCGCCGTCCGAAAGCACCTTCCATATCGCATCCACTTCCGCCGCCGTCTCGCAGGCCACGAGGAACGAAATCGCCGGCGTGAATTTGAACATTGGCCCCGCGCTC
>CAIPFY010000141.1 GCA_903864435.1 uncultured Chloroflexota bacterium
CTCGCTGATGATGGCGGTGGCGGTTTGCAGCAGCGCCGCATCATCCCCCGCCGGAGATGCGAGGGTGCCCTGCGCGGCGGCGGTAGCCTCGTTGATGATGGCGGTGGCGGTTAAGTAGATTGCTTCGTTGGATTGTTCCTGAATGACGACAGCCGAGTTGGTGGGGCGGGAATTGCCCTGCGCCAGCAGGATGAGTACCATGCCGACGATCACCCCGCCGATGAATAACAGCCATCCCGGAATCCGCCGGATATCGCTATTTTTGCGTTTTTCACGTCCTTCGTAAGTCATTATTTCCCTCTTTGGTGTTTCTCACCGTTCCGTTACAAAGCTATACGCAAATCGCATCAGATGAGTTGTAATGTGGGGACATCCGGCATGTGGGCGGTTGTTTCGATGGAATCATGCTGTATACTGTCAGCGGTGATTTTTGCCGATTTAGTATTTTCAGATGTGTAGAAGGAGACCCCCAACAGCGTGGCAACTGAAACCTTGCAAGCCGTATCGGCGCCCGTCGGCGCGAAATCCGTTTCATGGCAGCAGGCCGTTCGTCCCTATCAAGATTCTGACCTGCGGCGGAGCGTATGGCAATTGTTCACGAGCATCGTTCCGTTTTTCATTCTGTGGTACCTCTCGTACCGCAGCCTGACCATTCATTACGCGCTTACGCTGGCATTGTCAACCATTGCCGCTCTGTTCGTTCTGCGAATTTTCATCATTTTCCACGACTGCGGACACGGTTCGTTCTTCAAGTCCCAGTGGGCGAATGACATCACGGGTATTTTCACCGGCTTCATTACCTTCACGCCCTACTATGCGTGGCGGCACAGCCATGCGATTCACCATGCCACCGCTGGCGATCTGGATCGGCGCGGGATCGGGGATGTGTGGACGCTCACCTACGACGAATACCACACCATGCCGTTCTGGAAGCGCATGGCCTACCGCATGTACCGCAACCCGTTCATGATCTTCGTGATCGGCCCGGTGATTGATTTTGTGATATTGCAGCGTCTACCCGGCGTCAATGCCTCCGAAAAAGCCCGCGAAAAGAACAGCGTGGTGATTACCAATCTGTTCCTGCTGGGCATGTTTCTGGTGATGAGCTGGGCGATTGGCTGGCGCGAGTTCATTCTGGTGCAGTTGCCCGTCATCGCTGTGGCTTCTTCGATTGGCGTGTGGCTGTTCTACGTGCAGCACCAGTACGAGAATGTGTACTGGGAACGCCATGACAAATGGGATTTCGCGGCGGCGGCTTTGCAGGGGAGTTCATACTACGAACTGCCGAAAATCCTCCAGTGGTTCAGCGGCAACATTGGCTTCCACCACATTCATCACCTTAGCCCGCGCATCCCCAACTACAAGCTGGAAGACTGCCACAATCAGAACGAAATCTTCCAGATTGAACCGTTGACCCTGCGAACCAGCTTCAAGTCGCTGCACATTCGCCTGTTCGACGAAGATCGTCACAAGATGATCGGCTACCACCGGCAGGAAGAATCCGCCGGATAGCCTGTCTCGCTTGTAAAGTTTCAGCGCCCATGTTCGGTTGTCCGGCATGGGCGCTGTGCTTTCTCCGATGAGTGCCAAATTTGCATTACAATAGGGGAGATGTGAGCGTATAGGGCGGATGATGACCGATCAACTGCTGTTGCCGATAACCTTGCCGATGGAAGCGATTCGCGCCTTTTGCCACAAGTGGGGCATCTGCCAGTTCGCGCTGTTTGGTTCGGTACTGCGTGAGGATTTCCGTCCCGACAGCGATATTGATGTGCTGGTGCGGTTTCGGGATTCGGTGCGCTATACCCTGTTCGATCTGGTGGAGATGGACGACGAACTCGAATCCCTGTTCGGGCGCAAAGTGGATTTGATTGATCGTATCGCCGTCGAGCGCAGCCCGAACGCCATCCGGCGGCGAATTATCCTTGATTCCGCGCAGGTGATTTATGCGGGATGACAACCGGAACATCCCCTTGCAGGACAGAACTCCGCAAGGGGATGTTGTGCTTTCCGCTAGACCCCGTACAGTTCCCCGTACTTGGTTTTGAGATAGCTGATGTAAGGGGCGATCCGCAACGGGCCGCCCGTCACGCGCTCGGTCAGTTCCGGCGCAGTGTACTTCGCGCCGTGCTGGTAGATGTTTTCGCGCAGCCAGTTGTGCAGCGTGCCGAACTCCCCGCGCCCGATCTGCGCCGGAATGTCGGGGTGCGCTTCCAACGCTTTCGCGTAGTACAGGCCGCTGAGGATGTTCCCCAGTGTGTACCCCTGAAACACGCCGCCGATGTTGAACGAATACCAGTGGACATCTTGCAGCACGCCGTCACGGTCATCCGGCGCGGTCACGCCGAGGTCGCTGGCGTAGCGGGTGTGCCACGCTTCCGGCAGATCGCGGATGGCGAGTGAGCCTTCCAGCAGCGCCAGTTCCAGATCGAAGCGAATCATGACGTGCAGGTTGTAGGTCACTTCGTCGGCATCCACGCGGATGAGCGACTTCTGCACCTTGTTGATGGCGCGGTAGAAGGTATCCAGCGGGACGGACTTCAGGTTTTCGGGGAAAGTGGCTTGCAGGCGCGGGTAGTAATGCTCCCAGAAGCCCCGGCTGCGCCCGACAATATTCTCCCACAGGCGCGACTGGCTTTCGTGGACGCCTGCCGAAGTGCCGTTCGCCAGCGGCAGCCCGTCATAGGCCATCGTGATTCCCTGCTCGTACATGGCGTGTCCAGATTCGTGCAGCGTGCTGAATAAGCCGTCGCCCAGATCGTCCTCGTTGAAGCGGGTGGTGATGCGAATATCGCCCAAGCCGAACTTGGTCATGAAGGGGTGATGGGTCTTGTCCTGCCGTCCGCGCTGGAAGTCGTAGCCGTAATCGCGGATAACACCTTCACCGAACGCCCACTGTTTCGCTTCGGGATAGAATTGCCGCAAGCACGAGTCATCGGCGGGCGGTTGGTCGGTGATGGCCTTCACCAGCGGGACAAGTTCAGCGCGGAGTTCGCTGAACACGCGCCGCACATCGTTGGCCTTCATGCCCGCGTCGGCAAAGTCAATCAGCGGATCGGCGATATGGGTGTAGCCGGGGAAACATTCCGCCATGCGGCGGCTAAGTTCAAGTGTTTTTTCCAGCAGCGGGCGCACACGGGCGAAATCGTTGGCGGGGCGGGCTTCCGTCCACACCTGATAGGTCTGCGCGAAGTGCTGGTTCATTTCCGAGATGAGCGCCGAAGGAATTTTGACGGATTTTGCGAACTCTCGGCGGGTGACGCGAATCAGGCTGGCATCGTCGTGGTCGAAGGGCAGGCTTTGCTCGTAGGCGGTCAGGTCATCCAGCAGTTGACCGACGGCGGCATCGGTGAATTTTTCGTGCGCGATGCGGCTGAGGGTTGCCATCTGGCGACCCCGCGCCCCTGCGCCGCCGGAGGGCATGTAGGTGGATTGATCCCACTGAAGCAGGGCAGCGGCCATTTGCAGGTCGTTCACCTCGGTGAGGCGGGTTTTCAAGGCTTGCAGTTTGGGTTCCAAAATAAAAACTCCTGTACTTCATTTGAACAGTCCCATTATAGCGAAGGCCTATTTTCCTGATTAGCACCATGTCGCGCTGACACCGGACAACCGTTCAAAGCCCTCATCTCCGTTCCTTCCGCTGACAGGGGGCGCGATTTCAGCCATAATAGGGCGCATGTCGAACCGGATGTTAGAGATGGGCTGCTGCTGTGTCCCTTAATTGGCGATTCCTGCGTGTGCCGCGTGGCTGGTGGATGGGCGTGTTCGCCCTGCTGGTGTTCGCGCTGGTCGTGGTTGGCCTGCCGCGTGGCAGCTTGAGCGCGGCGGAAGCACATGCCGCATGGCTGGTGCAACCGGCTTCCCTGCGTGATGTATTGGCGCGGGTGCAGGCCGACGGTCAAGCGCCGCTGTACTTCGCGCTGCTGAAGGGCTGGACGTTGGCGGCGGGGGATACCCCGCTGGCGCTGCGGATTCCGTCGCTGTGGGCGGGGTTGCTCGGCCTTGCGGCGGCTGATGCGCTGTTCCGGCGGCGCGGCGGGTGGTTGCTGCTGGCGACGGCGGCGTTCGTCATCATGGCGGCGCGGGAAGCGCACCTCGCGGCGCTGCTGCTGGCGCTGACCGCGCTGGCGACGCTGCTGTACCGGCGCTGGCGGGAGAGGCCGGGGATGGTGCGCGGTCTGCTGTACGGTGGCGTGGGCGCGGCGCTGCTGCTGACGCATCTGCTAGGGGCGCTGGTCATCAGCGCTCACCTCATCCATTGGCTGCTGGCGGGCAGGCGCGGGCGGTGGTGGATACTGCTGCCTTATGCGCTGGCGGGTGCGCCGTTCGCGCTGTGGCTGGTCATCTCGTTCAAAGCGCTGCGCGACCATCTGGATTTGGCGGCGCTGTTGCCCCCGCTGTCGTTCCCGTCAATGGCGCTCGTGGGGGCGGGGCTGGTGCTGCTGGCGGGGCTGAGTCAGCGGCAGACGGTGAGGCGCGTGGCGCTGCTGGTGCTGGTGGTCGCACAGGCCGCGCTGCTGCTGGCGCACCCGTCTGAACCCGCGTGGGATGTGGCGCTGCGCCGGATAGATGCGGAACGCGCCCCGCTAGAGCCGCTCGTTACGGCTTTCGCGCCGGATAGTCCGGCGGCTTACTATGAGCGTTTATACGGGCTGCGGCGGGGAATCCGGCTGGAAATTGGCTGGCGGGCGCATACCCCGGACGAAGTGCGGGCGCTGGCGGACGCGCTGTGCGATGAGACGGACGTGTGGATGGTGCTGCCTGCCGATAGCGCCGCTGACCGCGTGCAAATGGTGGCGGCACTGGGTGCGGAGCGCGGCATCGAAACGAGTTTCGTTGTGGAGGGGGTGTTGGTTTATCATTTCCGGGCGGGAGCGCCGTAAGTACTGCGGGGATGTGGCGGTTAAGGTGTCCGAATAAACAATAGGCGCTGCGCTGCTTTATAGTTAAACTAGAGGACGAGAGGGGGCGGGGATGCGGATAAGCGTGTTGTCCGATGGGAACATCACAGATCATAAGGTAGATGAATTGCCTGCGCTGCTGGCGAATACCGGGCATGTCGTTTGGATGGATGCGCTCGAATCGGATGCCGAAGCCATCCGCGTGATGACCGATGTATTTAAGTTTCATCCGCTGGCGATTGAGGACACGAACAATCACCACCAGCGCCCGAAGCTGACCGAATATGATGGCTACGTGTTCCTGATTGTGAACGCGATCAGCGTCACCGGCCAACCAGATGAAGCGGGCAGCCGGGATGACTCGGTGGAGGCGCATGAACTGGACTTCCGCGAAGTGGATATGTTCGTGGGGCGCAACTATGTGGTGACGGTGCATCTGCAAGACGAGCCGGTGATTGACGAGGTGCGGCGGCGTGTGAGCGCGATGGGGGCTTCGATGCCTGTGTCCGCGTCGTATCTGGCCTATGTGGTGCTGGATACGGTGGTAGATGGCTATTTCCCAATCATGGATATGATTGAAGAAGAAATAGGCTTGCTGGAGGACATCGTGTTGATGAAACCCCGGCAGGAAAATCTGACGCGCCTGTTCGAGATGCGGCAGATGTTGATTAACCTGTGGCGCGTGGTGTGGCCGCAGCGCGATATTTTGAGTACGCTCACGCAGCCGCATGTGATGGGCAGCATCGGGCAGGACACGCAGTATTACCTGCGCGATGTGGCTGACCATCTGCTGTGGATTGCGGATATGATCGCCATGTACCGCGACACGCTGACGACGGTGATTGACTTGCACATGTCGTCGGTGTCGAATCAGTTGAACCGTGTGGTGAACCGCCTAACGGTGTTCACGCTGGTGATCGGTATCTTGACCGTGATTAGCGGGTTCTATGGCATGAACTTCGAGACAACGTGGCCGCAGTTTGGCAGTTCGTTGGGTGTGCCGTTTGTATTGTTCTTGATGGCGCTGTTGACGACTACGTTGCTGGCGGTTCTGCGGCGCTTGGGATGGTTTTAGCGAGGAATTATGACTGAAGTGAATCGGTTGGATGTGGTGATCGTGGGTGCGGGAATCAGCGGCTTGGCTGCTGCCCGCTTACTGGGTGGGCGCGGGCAAAAGGTGCTGGTGCTGGATAAAGGCCGCAGCGTAGGCGGGCGGTTGGCGACCCGGCGCATCGGCGGCGGGACTGCCGATCATGGCGCACAGTTTTTCACGGTGCGCTCGCCTGAATTCAAGCAGGTGGTGGATCGCTGGCTGGCGGCGAATCAGGTTTATGTGTGGGCGAACGGGTTTAGCGCCGGCAGTCTGGGCGGCGTGGAACACGACGGACACCCGCGTTTCGCGGCGCGGGGCGGCATGAATACGCTGGCGAAATCGCTGGCGGCGGATGCGGATGAGAATGTGATTTTTCAGGTCAATGTGACGGTCAAAGCCATCACCCTGACTGCCGAAGGCTGGACGGTACAGGACGACGCGGGCAACAGCTACTTCAGCCGCAAACTCCTGCTCACGCCGCCTGTGCCGCAGTCGGTGGCGCTGCTGGGCGACACAATCAACCAGTTAAGCGCGGCTGACCGCGAGGCGTTGACCCTGATTGAATATGCCCCCAATCTGTGCGGGTTGTTTGTGGTGGCGGGGGATGTGCTGCTCCCCGAACCGGGCGCACTGCAACGCCACACCGAGCCGATTAGCTGGATTGCGGACAATCAGCGCAAGGGGATTTCGGACGGGGCGCGGGTAATTACCGCGCACGGCAGCCCCGGCATGAGCCGCAAATACTGGGATCGTTCGGATGCCGATGTGCTGGCGACGATTCAGGGTGCGCTGCAACCGTTTCTCGCGGAAGGCGCAAGCATCACCGAATCTGCGCTGAAACGCTGGCGTTACGCGCTGCCGACGGTGCTGCATCCTGAACGGTATTTGCTGGCGAACGGCGTTGCGCCGCTGGCCTTCGCGGGGGATGCGTTCTACGAGGCGCGGGTGGAAGGTGCGTACCTGTCAGGTCTGGCGGCGGGCGCGGCGCTGGCCTGAGCCGGCTAAGTGCCTTGCCCCTCAGTAGGGACACGGCGCGAGCCGTGTCCGGTTGTCTCCCGTAAAAACCAAGTGGACACGACATGCGTCGTGTCCGGCGCGGGGGATGCGGGTAAGCCGTCCATAGAAAGGATGCGTGTTTGATGAACCGATGGATTCGGGCGCTGCTACCTCTGCTGCTGGTTGTGCTGCTGGCAGCCTGCGGCGGCGGTAGCGCGGTCACGCCCACGCCACTCGCGCTGACGCAGAATTATGTTTCGGGCGATGGCACGATTTCGTTTCAGTACCCGCCGGACTGGGTGGCGACTGCTGTATCCGGTCAGGTGACGATTGCCAATTCACAGGCCGCATTCGAGTCGCCGAGTCCCGCGCCCGGTCAATTCTTAACCCGGATGATCGTCGGGCCAATCGCATCCGTGAGTGGTTTGAGCGCCGACTCAAAGCCGCTGGATGTGGTGACATTTTTTGTCGAGTCGTTGAGCAGTTCTGCGATTACCTTCAGTGCCCCCGTCGAAACCCCCATTGGCACACGCCGCGCCGGACGGGTGGATGGCACGGGGGCGGATGGGCAAGGCGTGATTCTGGCGCTGGATATGGGCGATGGCAACTACAGCATTATCAGCGTCACCTGTTCGCCCGGTGAACTGAGCCGGTTTGAAGGCACGCTGGAGGCGATTCTGCAAACGTTGGTCTACGTACCGCCGAAGGGCAGTTAGGAAAACAAAATGAGCGTGGTGAGCTTTGGTGAACTGCTGATTGACTTTGTGGCGCTGGAGCATGGTGTGAGCGTGGGGGATGCTTCGGGCTTCCAGAAAGCACCGGGCGGCGCGCCGGCTAATGTGGCGGTGGCGGTGGCGCGGTTGGGGCATGAAGTGGCCTTCATGGGGCAGGTGGGCGATGACCCGTTCGGGCATCATCTGTCGGACGTGCTGGCTGCCGAAGGGATTGACCTGCGCGGCCTGTGTTTTTCCAGCGAAGCCCGTACCGCGTTGGCGTTTGTGTCGCTCACAGCGGAAGGCGAACGCAGTTTCGTATTCTATCGCCACCCTAGCGCCGATATGCTCATGCGTCCCGAAGATGTCGTGCTGGATGTGCTGGCGGATGCCAAGATATTCCACTTTGGTTCGATCACGATGATCGGTGAACCCAGCCGTTCGGCAACGCTGCGGGCGGTGCAGGAAGCGCGTTCACGCGGGATGCTGATCTCGTATGATCCGAACCTGCGCCTCGCGCTGTGGCCCAGTGCCGAAGCCGCCCGTGAAGGGATGCTGGCGGGCTTTGAATACGCGCACATCGTCAAGGTGAGCGATGAAGAAGTTGAATTTCTGACGGGCGGGCATGACATTAGCTCCCTGTGGCGCGGCGATGTGAAGGTGATCGCGGTCACACAGGGCGGGCGCGGCGCGACGATTTACACACGGCAGCAGTCGGTGCATGTGCCGGGGTTTAGCGTTCGCACGCTGGACACGACGGGCGCAGGCGACGGCTTTGTGGCGGGGATGCTGGTGGGCATCCTCGAACACTGGGACGATTATCCCGAGCATCTCGCGGAAATTGGACGCTTTGCGAACGCGGTGGGTGCGCTGGCGACCACGCAGCTCGGCGCGATTCCGGCGCTGCCCAGCCGTGCTGCTGTGGATCAGTTTGTATCACCGTAACTTCCTGAGAGAGCGTGAGCGCCCGCGCCGAGAACTCCTATACTGGTGTGTAGGGATTTATATAGAAGCTGAGGCTGTATGGGCATCAATCTGGAATGTCCTGAATGCGGAAAGCGCATGACGCCTAATCTGGCGGAAGCGCGGGTGGTTTGCTCGCACTGCGGCTACGTTCGGAGCAGCGGGCTGGACAGCAAAATCGCGGAGTTGCAGCAGCGTGGGAAGCGCCCGGAAATTTCGGTGGCGCGTGAGGATGACATCAATCCGAGGGCGCTGTCGCTGTTTTATACCGCGCATGACTACCTGTTTGGCGGGGATCGCCCGAAAGCGGTGGAAACGCTGCATCGGGCGCTGGAATTGCAGCCAAACTTCCTCGAAGCGCATTTGTGGCTTGCTAAGTTGAGCGACAACGAGCAGGCGAAACGCGACTATCTGAGCAGCGTGCTGGCCTACAATCCCGGTCATCTGGAAGCCATGCGGATGCTGATGGTGCTGAACGGGCGCATGACCGCTGAAGAATCCGCCCGCAGTGAAAAGGCTGAAATGCCCGCCGAAGTGAAGGTCGCGGGGGCGGTGGAGACGACGCAGGTCACTCCGCGCTGCCCGAACTGCGGCGGCGATCTGACGGTGGATGAAGGTAGCGGACAGGTTCGGTGCGCCTTTTGCGGATATTCGGCGCTCACGCCAAAGCCGCAAAGCGGTCAGAGCGAGCAGTTGACTTCGGCACTGCTGCAACGGCGGGCGCAGGCGGTCAAATGGGTGGTGGGGGAGCGTGTGCTGCGGTGTAATGCGTGCGGCGCTCAACGCACGATCAGCGCCGAGGTACTTTCGGCGCGGTGTTCGTTCTGCGGCTCCAATCAGGTGTTGGAACAGGATGCGCTGGGGTCGTTCGAGCAGCCTGACGGGATCATTCCGTTCAAAATCACGCGGGCAGAAGCCGGTGAGCGCGTGAAGGAGCGTTTGCGCGGGCTGACGGAACGTGTGAAAGGCTGGTTCGTCAATAACAAAGTGAAATCGGCCACGCTGGAAGGCCATTACCTGCCGTTCTGGTTGTTCGATGCGATGGGTGAAGTGATGCGTACCCGCATTGATACCCGTATGCCCAACGACCGGAATGCGCCGATTCAGCCCACTTACCAGCAGGAAAAGTTCAGTGACGCGGTTTACGACATTGAAGTGTGCGCGGTGCAATCGCCGCCGCGTGCGCTGACCACCCAGTTAGATGATTATCATTCCGGGGCGCTGGTAGCGTATGATCCGGCATTGCTGGCGCGTTATCCGGCACAGATTTACACCCTCGATTTCGACAAGGCGGCGTTGGAAGCGCGTGGGGTCATCGCGTCGCAGATGCGGCGCAAATATCAGCAGAGCGAAGCCTCCGATGAGGTGAATATTCATGTCATGACGCTGATTCAGCAGATGAGCTTCCGTCTGGTGCTGCTGCCGGTGTGGATTGCGATTCTGGTCGAAGAAGACCACGATAGGCGCATGGCACTGGTGAATGGGCAAAGCGGAAAGGTGATACTGGGCAGCGCGATCAAAGCCAAACGGTAACGGTGTGTGCGCGTTCCAAAAGCGGACTATACTGCTAGAAGTCTGTGTGAATGCGTTTTGATTCATACCTGAACGACGGCACCGCTGCTCTCACGGTTTGCCGGTGGCGAGGATAGATTATCAAAAAACGCCGTAAAACCCCTACCTTCAGGTACGGGGATATAAGGCGCAATTGCATTAGATAATATATACTATTCCTATGACGAAATTACGCGACACGAAATCCAGTAAGCATTTAGTGTACTCCTGCAAATACCATGTGGTGTGGTGTACTAAATACCGCCGCAAGGTACTCAGTGAACCGATTGAAATTCGGTTGAAAGAAATCTTGCGTGAAGTCGTTGGAGAGCATGACGCTGAAATCATAGAACTAGAAACCATGCCCGACCATGTGCATTTAGCGGTGTCATGCAATCCCGCTTTTGGAATTAAGAGACTGATAGGCTTAATGAAAGGCCGTAGTTCTCGCCTGCTCAGACAAGAATTTCCCGTGTTGAAAAGCCGACTGCCTACGCTCTGGACACATTCTTGTTTCGTTGCGACAGTAGGTGGTGCGCCTTTGTCCATCATGAAGCAGTACATTGAGAGCCAGAAAGAGACATGAGCGAAGCGATAACCATCTACAAGGCATACAAATATCGTTTGTACCGCTGCGATCAGAAAGATCGCAAGCTGCGACATAAGATTTTCGTTGCGTCTACGATCTGGAATCACTTCATCGCTTTGCAACGGCGTACCTATCAGTTGACTGGAAAATACATCTCGCTCATGCAGATGAATAATCACGTTCTGAAACTGCGAAAGACTCAACGCTTTAGATTGTGGAAGGATTTGCACTCGCAAGCCTGTCAGGATGTGTGTTACCGGATAGACGAGGCCTATATGCGCTACTTCAAGAAAGTGGTCAAAGGTCGTCCTAAGTTCAAGAAAGCACGTAAGTATTCCTCGTTCACTTTCCCACAGTCGGGTTACAAAGTGGACGATAACACGGTCACAATTGACGGCACGAAGTACAAGTTTGTGAAGCATCGTGAGATGGGCGGGAGGATAAAAGCCCTGACCGTCAAGCGGGATAGAGTAGGACGGTTGTGGTTGTGTTTCCGAGTCAAAGAGGATGTGGTCATTGGCAAAGCCAGCACGGGTAAAAGCGGCGGCTTTGATTTTGGCCTTAAAACATTCTTGACCGATGACGAAGGACGACCTTACGCCAGTCCGCAGTTTTTCACTCAGGGTATCCGCAAGACTCTCAAACTGAACCGCGAATTGTCGCGCAAGATGGATGGCTCTAAACATCGTAAACGTGCGCGTCGGGCATTGGCAAAGCACAGTGCAGATGTAGCCAATAAGCGTTCTGAGCATCACTTCCAATTGGCACATCGTTTGTGTGACGAGTACGACACGCTATACTTTGAGGACTTGAACCTGAGTGGTATGAAAGCCCTGTGGGGGCGCAAGGTGAGTGACTTGGGATTTGCCAGCTTCGTGAGCATCTTGGAATGGGTGGCGTTTAAGCGCGGTAAGCGCGTCGTCAAAATAGGCCGCTTCGCACCAACGACGAAGACCTGTTCTGGTTGTGGACAAAGACATCATCTCACTTTGCGCGATAGAGTTCTAAATTGTGATTGTGGACTGGTCATTGACCGTGACCACAACGCCGCCATTAACATCAAAACTGCTGGGACATCAGCAGTCTTCCAGAGCGTTCGTAAGACGAAGGTTCCCCTTCGCCAACGTGTTGACGGAAGAAGCCCCCAGCTTTAGCTGAGGGGAGTATGTCACCATGACGGATATTCAACAGCTCTACGAAAAAGAATGGCTTTCGGATCGTCGGGTGTTGTGTTATCGCTTCCGCGACATGAGTCCGCATACGATTGATGCGTGGTCGAATGATTTGAGCGCCGAACTCACCACATGGCCGGATGATCGTCCGTGGCGCTTGCTGCTGGATATTCGGCTGCGCGGGAGCATCGTGAGCAGCTATGCACTGCGCCGTTCGCGGGAGATTGCGCGGTTGCGTCCCGAATTGAACGGGCGGTTGGCGGTGCTGGTGGCGAGTAAATTGGCGGCGGACATCATCAGCATGGCGATCCGTGTGACCAACAACACCTATCGTCAGCGGCGCGTGTTTGTGAGCGAAACGCCAGCTGTATATTGGCTGACCCATGAGGATACCCGGTTCGTGGATGGGCGTGTGGAACGGAATGGACAGGCCGGACGATAATGCTTCTTTTTGATGACCGTCGCTGTGATTATGGGATGACGAGTGAGGCTTAACAAATGCGTCGAACGCTGTTTTTGATTGCCAGTGTACTCGTGAGCGCCGTGTTTTTGTGGCTGGCGCTGCGAAACGTTCCTCTGAACGAGATTGTGGACAGCATTACCCATGCCGATTTGGGCTGGGTGCTGTTGTCGTTGGTGGCGATCAGTCTGGGGATGTGGACGCGAGGGTATCGCTGGTATGGGCTGTTGGATTTCAAAATCCCTTTCCTCCGGGCAGCCCATATCCTGAATGTTGGCTTTTTCCTGAACCTGCTGCCGTTGCGGGCGGGCGAAGTGGTGCGCGCGCTGCTGGCGACACAGGCCGGTGTGCCGGTGATGACGGCGGCGACCAGCGTGATTGTGGAACGGATGCTGGATACGTTGCTGGTGGTGCTGGCGCTGGTGATCGCCATTCCGCGCTTGCCGAACGTGCCGGATGGCATCATTGGCCCGACCAACCTGTTCGGTGTGGCGGTGGTGAGCGCGTTCGTGGTGCTGATCTTCTTCTCGCGCTTTCCCGACATCGGTCATCGCGTGCTGGAGGTGATTGAACGCTTTTTGCCTTTCCTGAAGCGTTTAGGATTGAACCGCCTATTCGATCATGTGCTGGATGGCCTGAAGCCGCTGACGCACTGGCGCAGCGCCGCCCACGCTATTCTATGGACGCTCATTGCGTGGGCAATTTCGCTGTTCACGCTGTACTGCCTCGTGCGGGCACTGCGCTTCGAGGGCGATCAGATGCTATTGTCGGTGACGGGGCTGGCGCTGACTTCGTTCAGCATCGCTATTCCGGTGAGTGTGGCGGGGTTGGGGCCGTTTCAGGCTGCGCTCCTCGTGGCAGGGCAGGCGATGGGTGCGCCGGATGCACAGTCCCTATCGTTGGGCTTCCTGTTTCATGGGGTGAATATTCTAGGGTATGTGGTGTGGGGGGTGGTCGGGTTGCTCACGATGGGTCTGTCGGTGGGGGAATTGCTCAACCGCAAACAGCCCGCCGCTACATCTGCTGCCAGCGGGGGGAACCCGTCCTGACCATTGCGCCTGCTGGTGGGCAAGGTTCTCAAATCTTAAGGGAGCGTTTTGCGCACCAGCGAATCTGTTATATGTTATACTCAGTTCAATGGTGCGCCGCGTTCCCCTTTTGAGGGGCTACAGGACTCAAGCATGTCTGATATTGGCTTACGAGATTACCTCGCCAAACTCGACGCTCTCTTTGACAGTGGAGATGCGAACCAAGTCATTCATCACTGTCGTCAAATATTGCAGTATTACCCTAAGAATGTGGAGGCTTACCGCATCTTGGGTCGGGCGCTGCTGGAGACGCGGAGCTATGCCGAGTCGGGTGAAGTGTTCCGCCGCGTGTTGAGCGTTTTTCCGGACGATCTCACGGCGCATATCGCGTTGAGCGATGTGGCACTGCAAGATAAACGCCCCGAAGATTCCATCTGGCATCTGGAACGGGCGTATGAACAAGACCCCAATAACCCGGACATCATCGAGCATCTGCGCGAATTGTACCGCAAACACCGGCGCATCGAGTTGTCACGCTTGCAGCTGACCACTGGCGCGGTAGTGCGCCAGTATTTGCGAAACGGGCTGTATGAGCAGGCGATTGACACGGTGCAGCAGGCGTTGGAGCGCAACCCTGAACGGGTGGATTTGCAGGTGCTACTCGCCCAGATTTACTGGGAATGCGGGCGCACAATCGAAGCGGGCGAGACGGCGATGGAAATCGTCAAACAGATGCCCGACTGCTTGGAAGCCAACCGCGTTCTGACCCTGTTGTGGCTTTCGGAACAGCGCCCCACCGACGCACAGCGTTATATCAACCGCATTCAATCGGTAGACCCGTATCTGGCGCTGGAATTGGCGCAGGGGGAAATTGCCCCCAGTGATGCGTTCCGTTTGGAAGAACTGGACTACCGCCGCGCTGCGGAACGGGTGGTGACCCAGACTCCCGATTGGCTGCGCAACATGGAATCGTCCACCGACAGCGTGTTGGCTACCCACGAAGATGATTGGATGCGCGTGGTCAGTGTGCAACCGTCCGCGCCATCAGCAGACGTGCCGGATGAACACCTGCCGGATGATTGGTTTGCCGCTGCCGGCACGGAAGTACACGATCCCATCGCGCCGAAACGCCGGACGGGCTTGACCGGATTGCTGGCCTCGTTCGATCTTCCCGACGAGTCGGCGGATGAAGACCTGCCGGATTTGATCGGCGAAGAAGAACCTGATTTGGCGGATGTGGATTTGTTTGGCGACCTTCCCGTTGGCGAAGTGCCACTCCGCGATCAGTCGGTTGTCGAAATGCCTACGCTGGATTTGTTTGCTGGCTTTGAGCCATCACCCGTCCCTGTGACCGATACTGGCGTGGTTGGCCCTGAAACCGACCATGACCCGCTGGCGTGGCTGCGCGAGTCGGGCATACAGGTGGATGAAGCGGCGCAACCCGAACAGGCCGGCTTTGTGGATGAGGACGATGCCAGCGTGCAGGTGGCGGATA
>CAIPFY010000142.1 GCA_903864435.1 uncultured Chloroflexota bacterium
CTTCGCTTCAGACGTATTTGGCAAAGCATAGATCATGGTCATTTCCTTTAGACTGAAATTTAATTAAATGAAATTCATCGAACACCGTATGCAGGTAATTATATTACGACTATTAAGTAACATTGTCAAATATTAAGATAAGTATGCCATGACTATCACATCAGAATTTACTGCAAAGTTGTAAAGCCCGTAGGGGCGACGAACGAACGGTACGCTCATCGTGTGGGCGAGGGGTGGGGGGGACGGCAGGGGCAAGCGGACGCTCGTTGGGTGTCCGTTATGATTGTTCGAGAACCTATCAAAATTTGATGCGATAGCCTAAAGACCACCACCTATAGCTTGCGCAGGCGGCGGGCGCTGCCGTCCGGCGCTTTGTGGCAGGTCGGGCAAGCGCCCTTGTCCGCGCAGCCGCCCATCGGTTGCTGTGTTCTATGGTCTGTTTTCGTCACGCAAAAAATCGTTTTGCAATGCGGGCATTCGTAGATGACCGTTTTGGGAGCGTTATTGTTGCAGCGCGGGCAGGTCATCGCGTCAACCCTCGTGATCTGAATCCGTCCGGTTTAGGGCAATTCCGGCTTCGGACAACTGCGTATGAAATCATTATCGGGAATAAAGACCGGAAAAATGCCGCATTCTTTGGAAAAATTCGATTTTTTCACCGCACTTTTGAACAATTGCACGGGGAAAATCCGGTTGCAGCAGGCCGGACTGCCCGAAAATTTCCGGGGCGCTCCATTTCCATGACAGGCAGCGGAAAAGAGTCGGGGGATGCAACGCCTAGCCCCATCTGGTAAGTGTGAATTGTTGTAATATGTAATTTAATGTGTTTATTTCTAAATTTGTTTCACTTTTTACCTTAATTGTCTTTGTGCATTTTGTTGCATGATCTTCGCGTAAGTGTTAATATAATTGTCCTTTATGTTATCTTGCGTGCGCGTATAATATTCACGAAAAAGTTCCTACCGGTTTTGGAATAGTTCCCATCATTAAGGGGCAGAAACATCCGAAATATACGCTAATGGGAGGGGAAACATGGCACCCAAAGAACAACGGTACAAAGAATTGAGGGCACAATTCCAGCAAATCATCACTCGCTATTTCCCGATCTGGGGTGCCCCATCCAAAGAGCAACTTCGCAAACAAGAACTCCGCAAGCAATTTGGGATTCTGCTCCAGCAGATCATCAACCAGCACTTCCCGAAGTGGAAAGACGCAATCCCAAGCCCGACTCCGTCCAAAGACAACGATTATCTTGGCATTAGTAAGAGAACCGTTGAAAATTGGGTCGGCGACCAGCAGGGAATTCGGCGCAGTTCATACAACGATGTTTTAGAACGGTTGAAAACCCGCGCCTCTGCCGAAGAACTTAAACAACTTACCGACTTGTATGAGGAATGGGAGCGCATTCAGGAGGAAAAAGCGCCGCCTAAACGCTCTGCCACCCTGTATGTGGTCACGGGCATCGCCGTGGTGGGGGTGTTGATCGCGCTGGCTTTCTGGGCGTCCAGCCAATCCGCCGTAGAAAGAGTGACGAGCGCGAAAGATTGGGCGCCGCAGCGTACCGAACTGAACGGTTTGCCGATGGTCAAAGTGCCAGCCGGCTGCTTTAACATGGGAACGCTGACCGGCCGCGCCGATGAGCAACCGGTTACACCGCTGTGCTTCGATAAGCCCTACTGGATTGGCGAAACGGAAGTCACCATCGAGCAGTACGGTTCGCTGCCAGACGAGGAATGCAACACCAACAAGGTCGCCCTCAGCGGGTTGGTGAACTGCACCGAGGCGACCTGCCCGCGCAACTGCGTGACATGGGAACAGGCCAACGCCTTCTGTCAGGCCAAAGGGCTGCGCCTACCTACCGAAGCCGAATGGGAATTTGCGGGTCGCAGTCCCGACGACTGGGTTTACACATGGGGAAACAGCCCGATTTACGGGTATGCCATCGTGCGTACCAACTTCAGCACCAATGCCATCGGCGGCACCATGTACCCGGTGGGCAGCAAACCGCAGGATATTTCATGGGTGGGCGCGTATGATCTGGCGGGCAGCCTGCGCGAGTTCACATCCACCATTTACGATACCGTGACCGTCAACGGCAAGCGGCAGTTCCCCTATCCCTACAGCGCCACCGACGGGCGCGAAGATTTGGCGAATACCGGCACTTCGACCAAGGTGCAAACGCGGGACAGCGATACCACCATCCGCGTAGTGCGCGGCGGCAGCTTCGACTTCGGCATCGAAAAGGCCACCCTGACGATCCGTAATACGGAGTACTGGGATTTCCTGTGGAATGATTACGGGTTCCGCTGCGCCAGCGATTCGTAGCGACATCCGGCGGTGGAAGGGCTGACGGACACATCCCCCCGTCCGTCGGCCTTCTGCCGATTACTCAGCGGCGACCAGCGGCAAGGTGACGGTAAACGTGGTTCCGCTGCCAAGCTGGCTTTCGACGCGGATATGACCGTTGTGGCGCTCCACACAGTCCCGCACGATGCTTAACCCCAGCCCGGTGCCGCGAATCGTCTGCACCGAATCGGAACGGTAGAACGGTTCAAAGATGTGTTCGAGGTCAAGCGCATCAATCCCCAACCCCTGATCGGTCACTTTCAGGCAGATACTCTCCTCAGCGCGGCTCAGTTCCAGCCGGATTTCGCTGCCTTCCGGTGAGAATTTGACCGCGTTAGACAGCAAATTTAGCAGGACGCGGCTCACCAGCGTTTCATCTAGATGGGCGGTGGTGACGAGGCCATCGGTGATAAAGCGCAGATGGTGACGAGCGCCGGTTGTCTCTTGAATCTCAGCCACTGTCACTTCGCACAGCACCGACAGGTTGAGGGGGCGAGGGCGGAAACGCATCTGATCCTGATTGCCCCGCGCCATCATGACGGTTTCTTCCAGCAGTTCCAGCGCGAACCGGGTTTGATTGCCGATGGTATGCAGCTTTTCGAGGCGGCGCTCATCCGTCAACTTGTGATAATAGCGGGTGATCGTATCGCGGGACGTGGAAATAACCGTCAGCGAGGTTCGCAAATCATGCGAAAGCGTGCTGATAATCCGCTGAATCAGCGCGATCTGCTCTTGTTCTTTTTTCAGGCTGACCTTGAGCCGTTCCTGCTCCAACCGCAGGTGTTCGGACTGTTCCAGTTCGGTCACATCCTGCTTGATGGCGATGAAGTTTTTAATCGCCCCCGTATCATCTCTAACCGGGGTGATGGTCTGTTCCTCGGTATACAGGCTGCCATCCTTGC
>CAIPFY010000143.1 GCA_903864435.1 uncultured Chloroflexota bacterium
GCGGTTAGAAGCATGGCAACGGCGGTCAATTGCGCGGTATAGGTTTTGGTGGCCGCTACGCTGAGTTCCGGCCCGGTTTGAAGATCAATATGGAATTCTGCTGCTTGCGCCAGCGGCGAGTCCGGTGCATTGGTGATGGCGGCTGTGAGCGCCCCCTGAGCGCGTGCATCTTTGAGTACCTGTACGACATCTTCCGATTTGCCGGACTGTGAGATGCCCAAGACCAGCGCCCGCTTGAGGTTAGGGCTGGTTTGATAGAGTGTGTGGACTGACGGCGTGGCGAGGGCGACTGGCAAATTGGCATGGATGTTGAAAATATACTGTGCGTAGCGGGCGGCATTATCGGAGGTGCCGCGTGCTGCGATATAGATGAAGGTCGGGTCAAATTCCCGGATGCGCTGCGCTAGATTGCTGGTGGTTGAGGATTCGCGGATCAGCAATTGTTCAACAATCTTAGGCTGTTCTGCGATGTCGCTTTCAAGATGAGACATTATTCAGACTCCTTTTGGTAGACTACGCGCCCCCCCACAATGGTAGCGTGAACACGCCCATTGGGGTCGAGCAACACGATGTCGGCATCTTTTCCGATTTCGATGCTGCCTTTACGGTCAGCAACGTGGATGGCGCGGGCTGCGTTCCCGCTGGTGATTTTCCACAATTCCTCAAACGGGCGGCGGACGGCTTGAGCGAAGTTCTGTAAGGCGCGATCCATCGTGAGAATGCTGCCGGCTAATGTTCCATCCCCAAGTGTTGCGGAAGTGGCGCTGATCGCCACGAGGCGACCATCCTGCTCATAACTGGAACCTGCGGGTAGGCCAGCGCCACGTACCGCATCGCTAATGAGAATGATGCGTTCAAGACCTTTGACCATGAATAGGATGCGCATCACGGCTGGATGGACATGAACATTATCGGCGATGAGTTCGCAGTCGAGTTCGGTGAAATCCATTGCAGCGCCGACTGTTCCCGGTTCGCGGTGGTTGAGGGCGGTCATGGCATTGAAGGTGTGGGTGGTCTGGGTGAGGCCGAAACTGATGGCACGCTGCATGTCGGCATAGGTGGCTGCGGTATGGGCGGCTGATACGGTGATGCCACGCTGGAGGCATTCGCTAATCAGCCATTGGTTTTCGGGAAATTCCGGCGCGAGGGCTACCAGACGGATGACACCGGCATCGAGAAAGGCGAGTGCTTCTTCGGTTGGCGCACGGCGAATCTGGCTGCGATCTTGAGCGCCACAGCGATCCGGGTTCAGATAAGGGCCTTCAAGGTGTGCGCCTAGAATGGTCGCGCCGTCCAGCGGGGCGTTCTGGAGTGAGGCGATTGTTTGCAGCGCCGCGTGAATTTGGTCGCGGGGGGCTGTCCATGTGGTAGGCAAGAAACTGGTTACGCCATGCTGGGCATAGAAGCTGGACATTGCCCGCAATGCGTCCTGCGTTCCGTCCATACATTCACGCCCAACGGCTCCGTGAACATGTAGGTCAATGAACCCCGGAAGGGCTGTTCGATCGCCCCCATCCAACTTGATCGGACTGTTCGGGGCTGTTCCTGCGCCTAGCGCGGCGATTTTGCCGCCGACGATGTGCAACCATCCGTTCCCGAATGTGCGCGTGGGCGTAACCAGTTTGACATTGTGGAGTAAGAGCGAGTCGTTCACGGATGTTCCAATTCGCAGTGATTTGTACCTTCCCTGTTTTACCTGAATACGGGGGTTAGGGCAAGGCGTTCCAGACGATGGTGTAGCGTGTAGCGACTGCACCCCCGGTTTGAGTTACTCGGTTCTGGAAGTGCTACTATTTGTATGCTATGATCGGTTATCTTTTCTGAACGTATTGGAGCATTTTAACTTGCGCCAGATTTTCAATGTGATGTGGGATCGTATGAAGATTATCGCCTCGATTGTGGGCGATGTACAAGCGACGGTGATCGCTACCCTGTTCTACTTCACTATTTTAGTTCCATTCGGATTATTGGCGCATCTAATGTCTGATCCACTCAATCGTAAGGTGGATGTGCAACACCAAATTTGGATTGAGCGCCCCCCTGTCCATAACGATCTGGACTCCGCAAAGCGACAAGGCTAATTTCAATGTATATCCTCGGTATTTCGTGCTTTTATCACGATTCAGCGGTGGCTCTGCTGCAAGACGGTAAGTTAGTGGCCGCTGCTATGGAAGAACGGTTCACGCGCAAGAAGCATGATAATGGTTTCCCTCATAAGGCAGTGGAATACTGTCTGAAAGAAGCGGGAATCAAGGGTGAAGACCTTGAATATGTGGTGTTTTACGAGAAGCCATTAGTCAAGTTTGAGCGTATCCTGCTCACCACATTGGGCACGTTCCCCAAGTCTGCCGATGTGTGGCGCGATGCGATGGTGAACTGGCTGAAGGAAAAGCTGTGGGTTAAGAACATTATCCAGCGCGAGGTTGGCGTTCGCTACGATCGTGTGCTGTTCTGCGACCACCACATGAGTCATGCCGCCAGCGCGTTCTTTTGCAGCCCGTTCCGCGAAGCTGCGGTGCTGACTGTGGACGGGGTGGGCGAGTGGACGACGACGACTCTGGGACAGGCGACCAGCAAATGGGAAGGGGACGCACAGGGACAGAACAATATTGAACTGTTCCAAGAACAACGGTTCCCGCATTCGATTGGCTTGCTGTATTCGGCTTTTACTGCCTATCTTGGCTTTCGCGTCAATAATGGCGAGTACAAGGTGATGGGGATGTCGCCTTACGGTGAACCCCGCTATGTGGATAAGGTGAACAAGTTGTTCACGCAGCAAACCAGCGATGGTAGCTTCCACATGAATATGGACTATTTCAGCTATCATCATTCAACCGATAGTAGCTATAACCAGCGGTTCGTGGATTTGTTTGGTGTTCCTCGTCATGCTGAGGGGGATTTTTTCACCCGCCTAACGAACCCAGAACGGTCGGCTGAGAAGGCTGCGATGGATGAAAATCAGCGATTTGCTGATATTGCGGCCAGCATCCAGCAGGTGACGGAAGACGCGCTTATCACCATTTGCAACTACCTGTACAAGAAAACGGGGCAGAAGAAACTGGTGATGGCGGGTGGGGTGGCTCTGAACACCAAAGCGAATTACCGACTGCTGAAAGAAACGCCGTTTGATGAAATCTACATTCAGCCCGCCGCCGGTGATGACGGTGGCGCGCTGGGGGCGGCTTTGTGGGCTTATCACATGGTACTGGGAAAGCCGCGTGAGTGGGTGATGCCGCACGCATACTGGGGCGAGTCCTATACTGATGCCGAGTGCAAAGCGTTCCTTGATGGTAAGGGCGTGAAGTATGAGGCGTATGATTCGGACGACTCGAAGCTGATGGATGCGGTGGCGGAGGGGTTGACCCGTAAGAAGGTGGTGGGGTTCTTTCAGGGGCGGTTCGAGTGGGGGCCGCGTGCGCTGGGCAACCGCAGCATTCTGGCTGACCCGCGAACTGACGCTATGAAAGAAGTCGTCAATACCAAGATTAAGTTCCGCGAACCGTTCCGTCCATTTGCGCCGGTCATCTTACGCGATCGGGCGAGCGAGTATTTTGACTACCCCGGTGTTCAGGAACATGAGGCACCGCGTTATATGCTCATGGTGGCACCGATCAAAGCGGATAAGCAGGATCAACTACAAGCCGTCTGCCATCAAGGGACGGGACGTTTGCAGACCATTGAGCGCGAAACCAACCCGCGTTACTATGGGGTGATTGAACGCTTCGGTCAGATTACCGGGGTTCCGGTGGTGTTGAACACGTCGTTCAACCTGCGCGGTGAACCGATCGTGTCGTCACCCAAAGATGCGTGGAATACGTTCCAGAATAGCGATATTGATTATCTCGTTCTGAACAGTTTCTTAGTTCGTAAGAGCAAGTGAGGAGGAAACCATGCGTGATATTATTGCCCGGATGGGCATTCTTGGTGAGCTTCTGCAATTCTTGTGGGGTCGCAAGCTGTACTGGCTGATTCCGATGATTATCGCGCTGATTATCTTCGCTGTCATCATCATTCTCGGAAGCAATCCGGCGACACAGCCGTTCATTTACACACTGTTCTAGGCGAAGTTTGTGTGAACCCGTGTGGGATTCCAGCGGGTTCTGGTTGTTGTTTATCATCGAGAGCGAGTAGCAAACTGTTATGGAAACCCGCCTACTGGTTACCCTTCTCATTATCATTGTGTTCGCTGTGTTTGCTTCCCTGCCGGTGAGCAGGGCTTCGCAGAAACGTGACAAGATTCGCGGCGGTTCGCTGGCGAAAATCTTTCATTTCCTCGGTGTTCTGGCCTACCTGATGGTGCTGCCTTCGGCACTGGTTGGCAGTATTGTGCTGGGGCCGTTGGCGTTTGGTGTTCCGATGGCGGTGTCAGCTTTGTTGATTTCGATTGTATGCCTGCTGTTGTACGCAGTATTTGAACTGCCTTCACGCGCTAATCAGTCGGAAGAAGATCAAGGTTGGACGGAGAAAGACGCACGCACGTCTGGACTGTAGGATAGGATGTGGGTAGCGCCAGCGAAGGATGTAAGCATGGCCTTCGCTGGCGTTGAGAGAAGCCTATGAGGATTGACGCGGTTTGGGCTGATCCAGAATGATGCGCACGGATCGGTCGTAGGTGAAGTAATTCCACACCCAATTCACGAACACGCTTAGGCGGTTACGGAACCCTAGTAGCCACACGAGATGCAGCACGAGCCATGCTAACCACGCTAGATAGCCTGTCATCTTTACCCGGTAGTAAATCCATGCAACTGCGCGGCTGCGCCCGATGGTTGCCATGATTCCCCGATCCCGATACGTGAATGGCTGGACTGTTCGACCAGAAGGCTGTGCCAGTAGATTCCTGGCGACCCGTAAACCCTGCTGCTTTGCCACTGGAATGAGCATGGGGTAGGGCTTTCCGGTTTCATCCTCTAGATAGGCCATATCCCCAATGACGTATACCTGTTGCAAGCCGATGACTTCCAGCGTGTTCGAGACAGGCACACGCCCCGCACGCTGAAGGGGGACATGGAGCATTTCGGCTAGGGGAGAGGCTTTCACACCCGCAGCCCACACTAACGTGTGCGTGGGAATGACACGTCCATCTTTGAGAATGACCTGATTTTCCTGCACTGTGCCCACCAGTGCGCCTAACAATACCTCAACGCCTAGCGACTGAAGCTGCTTTAGTGCAGAGTCTTGAAGGGATGAGGGGAATGGATCCAAGAGATGATTTTGTGCTTCGATCAGAATAACACGCGGGCCAGCTACCGGCGGTTTCGCGTATTCTTCTTTGAGGATGTACTGGTAAAGCTCAAATAATGCACCAGCCGTTTCCAATCCGGTTGGGCCACCTCCGACTACAACCAGCGTGGTGAGCGCGTTACGCAGGTTAGGGTCGCTCACCCATGCTGCTTGTTCAAAGAGCTTCAAGATATGATTGCGCAGCACGACTGCATCACTGAGGGATTTTAGCCCGAATCCGTATGCCTGAAGGCTGCTATTTCCGAAGAAATTGGTCACACTGCCCGCTGCGAGAATCAGATGGTCATACGAGATGCGCCGGGAACCGCTCTCGGTATTTATATCCACACACCGCTCTGTGGTATCTATGTTGGATACCTCCCCAAGCAGGAAGCGGATATTATTTGCGCCCCTGAAGATACTTCGTATGGGGTAAGCGATGCCGCTGGGATCAAGGCCGCAGGTGGCGACCTGATAGAGTAGCGGACTGAATGTGTGGAAATTATGTCGGTCAATCAAGGTCACGCCTACAGGATGATTCGCCAGTGCGCGAGCTGCGTAAAGCCCTCCGAATCCAGCGCCGATGATGACGATATGCGGTTGTCCCATGTCCCCTATCCTCAGGTGAAATTACATTCTATCTAATCACTAGAATAATTCATATTGTGAAAAAATGCACAATATATTCATCATCATCTCATATCTTGTCGGCTTCTATGCTCAATGTTACGCTGTGGCTGAGATCAGGGCAGGGGGGAATGAACCATGAGCGAAAGTTCTTCGATTGCAGGGGCTGCGGCTTACATGAACGCGGTCATTGAACGTCTGACACAGGTGGCAGCGAACCAAACATCCGCGATTGATTGTGCTGCTGATGCGGTTGCCAAGACGATCATGAATGATGGGATGGTCTATATTCTCGGCACGGGACATTCTCACATGCTGGCAGAGGAGGGGCATTACCGCGCCGGGGGATTGGCGGCGGTATGTCCGGTATTAATCGGCGCGTTGATGTTGCATGAAAACTCGATTGCCAGCGGTACGTTTGAACGGGTCAGTGGTTTGGCACCCGCGATTTTTCAACGATACGGTTTAACATCCCGCGATATGCTGTTTGTGTTTTCTAACAGCGGTGTGAACGCGGTTCCGGTGGAAGCGGCACTTTATGCACGTTCGCTGGGTATGACAGTGGCAGCGGTGTGTTCGATGGCTTATGCCGCGCAGATTCCAGCGGGGAAGGCGGGGATGAAACTTGCCGATGCTGCCGATATTGTTCTGGATAACGGGGGGATTCCCGGTGACGCGCTTATTCCGATTGGTGATGGACTGCGAGCAGGGCCACTTTCTACTATCGGTGGCGCTTTTCTGTTGAATGCCATTCTGGTTGAGGCCGCGCAGCGAATGGTTGCGCGTAGTCATAACCCCCCCGTGATTGTCAGTGCAAACATGCCGGGAGCCAATGAACATAACGCCCCATTAATCGCACGGTATCAACCCCGCAACCCGCATCTATGAGGATGTTGGTGACGGTTTAAGGCCATTTACTGTCGGATTATGATCCAATATTCGATTAGGTGCGGGTTTGGCAATTGTCACTGTGCCGCGTAGTGTTATAATCCCGCAGGTTAGCGCGTAAGCGAGAGAGATTCGGGATGGAATTTACGTTACTAGCACTGGTACTGCTCCTCGGATTAGGAGCGTATTGGGCGATGGTGATTTTCCCAAAGCAGCGTGATTTCACCAAACGTCAGCGATATGTACGTACCCTTACCGAAGGTGATGAAGTTGTCACCTATGGAGGGATCGTCGGCAAAGTGCTACAAATCGAGTCTGAGAAGGGGCTGGCGCATGTTGAAATTGCGCCGGGTGTAGTGGTGAGGTTTGTCACCGCTGCACTGATGCAACCCTATGATCCCGATGAGTTTGCCCGTGCGACACAGATGGGGCAGACCAGTGAAGATCACTCATCGTCATCTGGTTAGTGAAATAAGGTTTGGAAAGCGGAATGGAAACAAGCCATTCCGCTTTGTTGTTCAGTGAAAGGGAAATTATGGGACGCCATTTACGCTGGTTAGTCGTCATTGTGATTTTGACCGCGATAGCGATCTGGGTGGCGATGCCGGGGACGCTGATCTCCAGTGTGTCCGATACCTGCTATAGCAAAGAAAAGCCAAAACCGGAGCAGGGTATTCATTTGGATTTCGACGGCGATTGTGCTGAAGATTTACGAGTGGATGTACGTCAGGCATTAGGTCTGGATATTGTAGGCGGCCTGCGTGTTTTGCTGGAGGCCGAGCTTCCTGCCGGATCGTATACATCTGATGACATGCGCACTGCTGCCAATAACGTGTCGCGGCGCGTAAACGCGCTCGGCGTGGGTGAGGCGACCGTACAGGTGCAAGGTTCCAGTCGTATTCTGGTGGAGCTGCCGGGTGTGCGTGATCCCGCACAAGCTGTGGATACCATTCAGAAAACGGCGCTGCTGGAGTTTGTGGATTTCAGCGGCTTGTCTGGGCAGGCAGGGTCGCTGGTCGGGCAGAAAATTTTGACCACTGAACAGGTGAAAATTCAGGATGCCCGTATTGCAACTGAAACGACTTCTGGTGTTGAAGCTACGGCAGAGCCTTCCGCCACACCGGTTGATCCGAATGCTACACCGGAACCACAACCGGTTGTGAACCCGACTACCGGACAACCTTTCACCACCGTGATGACGGGTTCTGGTTTGCAGGCTGCTAAAGCAAGCATCGGGCAGAGCAGTCGTTGGGTGATCCAGTTTGAACTCACCACTGAGGGTGGTAAGGTGTTTGGCCCGTTCACCGGGAACAGCATCGGACAACCGATGGCGATTGTGTTGGATGGTGTGGTACTGTCCGCGCCAACGATCCGCGCACGACTGGATACTGGTGGCGTGATTGAAGGTAGCTTTACGGAGGCCGAAGCAAAAGCACTGGCTTTGCAACTGCGGTCTGGTGCGCTGCCAATCCCGCTGCGCGTGTTGAGCAGCGAAACGGTCGGTGCGACGCTGGGGCAAGAATCGGTGAATCTGAGCATTCGCGCAGGTGTCATCGGTGTGGTTATCGTTTTGTTGTTCATGACGATTAACTACCGTGTTCCCGGCATCGCGGCGAGTCTGGCTCTGCTGGTGTTCATCGCTATCAACATGGCGATTTTCAAGCTAGTTCCGGTCACTCTCACGCTCTCGGCGATTGTCGGTTTCTTGATCTCGATTGGCGCGGCGGTGGACGGCAACATTCTGATTTTCGAGCGTATGCGCGAAGAACTACGCGGCGGGAAAACACCGCACGATGCGGCTGACGAAGGTTTCTCGCGTGCGTGGAGTTCAATCCGCGATTCTAACTTTTCGACCATCTTGATCTGCGGCGTTCTGTTCCTTTTCGGTCAAACCCCCGGCGCGAGCGTGGTGAGTGGTTTCGCGGTCACACTGGCGCTGGGTTTGATGACGAACCTATTTACCGCGATCATTGTGACGCGGACGCTGCTCTATATCCTACTGGGTCTATTTAGCGAACCGATCCGCAGCCGCACATGGCTGTTGGGCGTATAGGACGAGGGGAAGACGACCATGTTTAGTCTTGTACAGAAACGACGTTGGTTCTATACGCTGTCTCTATGTATCATCATTCCCGGTTTGCTCATCATGGCCTATTCGATTGCGACCACCGGGCAAGCCTTTCGCATGAGCATTGACTTTCAAGGCGGCAGCATCTACGAACTGAAGTTCACACAAGCAGGTGCTACTGAAAGCAATCTGCGAGATGTGTTTTCCCAGTTTGGTGATGAGAACACGATCATTCAGCAGTTAGGTGCAACTGAGGATAATCACTGGTCAGTGCGTGCAGGGTATCATACCGAATCTGAGAAACGGCAGATTCTGAGCGCACTAAATACGATTTCTCCGTTGGATCGTGATAATTCACGCGATGAAAACGTGTCTGCGATAATCGGGCAGGAAGTCACACAGGCTGCGGTTTTCGCGGTACTGGTGGCGTCTGTCATCGTGACCGGTTTTATCGTTCTTGCCTTCCGCCAAGTGCCGGATGCGTTTCGTTATGGGGTGTGCGCGATCATCGCCATGTTCCATGATGTGTTGATTGTGGCGGCTGTGCAGTCGCTGGCCGGTTTGCTGTTCAACTGGGAAATTGATGCGCTGTTCTTAACAGCGATGCTCATGGTGGTGGGCTTCTCAGTTCAGGATACGATTGTACTATTCGACCGTATTCGAGAGAATATTCCGCGCCATCTGGGTGAATCCTACGAAACAATCATCAACCGCAGCGTGCTGCAAACAATGCACCGGTCACTTATGACGCAGATCAACGTGTTCTTTGTGTTGATTGCGATCATGGTGTTTGGCGGGGCGAGCATCACGCAGTTCGTGTTTATTCTGTTTTGCGGTTTGCTGACCGGTTCTTACTCGTCCATCTTCATCGCGGTGCCGCTTCTGGTATCGTGGCAGAAGGGCGAATTCCCGTTCCGTTTTGCGCGGAAGCAGCAGGAGCTTCGGGTATCTGAATCGGAAGCCTAGCTTAAGCCACATCGCACAGACGATAAAAAAACAGGGGCGCGCGCCCCTGTTTTTTATTGAAGTTCTTGCTACAACAGGCTAATCTTGGCTGGAAGTGATAGGGATGGTAAAGGCAAAGGTTGACCCTACGCCTTGCTCGCTCTCCAGTGTAATTTGACCGCTATGCGCTTGCACAATATGCTGGGCGATGACCAGCCCTAGCCCTGTTCCTTGCGTAAAGCCGGCGGTGTCTGCTACACGATAGAACTTTTCAAACATGTGCTTTTGATGCTCTTTGGAGATTCCGTAACCCGTGTCGCGTACTGAAATCTGGACATAGGGTTGGTCTTCAACTCCAGTGACTTGCTGGACGGTGATGAAAATACCGCCATTTTCTCGATTGTATTTTATCGCGTTGGTGAGCAGGTTTAGGAGAACCTGTTTTACTTTACCGCGGTCGGCATTTGCGATGAATGGGTCTCCGTCAATATGGATTGTGACGCGCTTATCGTTCGCTTGCGGGATGACCACATCCACACTTTCTTCGAGGAGCTTGGTCACGTCGAAGTGGCTCATATCCAGACGGGCACGACCGGACTCGAGGCGTGCCAAGTCCAAAAAGTCTGTGGTTAGACGGCTGAGGCGTTCGGTTTCGCCGTGCATGGTATGAATGATGTCGGAACGTTTGCTATCGGGTAAATCCGGTCGCAACAGCAGCACGGTGCTGGCTTTTAGGGCGGCAAGTGGCGTGCGAAGTTCATGTACCATTTCGGCGATAAAGTCACTTTGCTGGAACAGGCGGGCATTTTCGATTGCGATGGCTGCCTGACTTGCAAGGGTCGTGAGGATGTTGATGTCGTTTTCATCCCACTTCCCCCCACCAATCTTATTGATCGCTTCGAGAACCCCGATCACCTTTTTATGAGTACGCAGCGGTACGGCGAGGATACTGCGGGTTGTGAACTCGATGGTGTCATCTACCCGCTTACTCCATGTGGGTTCGGTGGTCACGTCGTCAATCACACGGGGTTCACCGTGTTCGGCAACCCATCCTGCGATTCCGGTACCTTTGGGAACAATGATGTCTTCCATATCCTGCGGCTTGATATTGGAAGCAATCTCAAAACGCAAATGGCCGGTGGAAGCATCAACGAGCAAGATGGAGGTGGCTTCGGTATAGGTTAGCTCTTTGGCAGCCCAGATGATCTTGCGGAGCAAAGAATTGAGGTCAAGTGTGGAGTTCAACTGCTGACTGATTTCGATTAGGCGCTGGTAACGTTCAATCAGGGGTTCTACAGTTGGTAACGGTTGCTGAGAGGGTTTCATTGAGTGAACTCCATGCGCTGAAGCAGTTTGGGGAGGAATTGCGACGCATCATCATGGATGACGATGTCGGCTTGACTGTCAAGATGGGTGGGTTCAAAGTTGATGATGATCAGTTTGCCACCCCCGCGAACGGTGAGCATTGGAAGATCGGCGGCGGGTGCGACTTCGAGGGATGATCCGATGACGATCATCACATCCGCTTTTCGAGCAGCATTTTGAGCAGCGAGAAACTGCTGGATGGGAAGTTGTTCGCCATACAGGATGACATTGGGCTTGATGACCCCGCCACACTCAGGGCAATGCGGCACCTGATGGTCTAGGAGGAATTGCCGAATAATTGGTTCCGCGTTGAATATTTTGAAGCAGTGGACACAGGTGGCTTCGCGCAGGTGGCCGTGTAGCTCAAAAACGGTTTTGCTACCGGCACGGGTATGCAGCATGTCAATGTTTTGCGTGATAATTGCTTTGAGCGAGTGCGCCTGTTCCATGTGTGCCAGCGCAAGATGTGCCGCATTGGGCTGGGCATTCATCATGAGTTCTGCAAGCGGGTGAATCCAATTGTAGAATGCTTGAGGGTTCAGCCGAAACCCATAAATACTCGCAACGACAACCGGGTTTACTTTGTCCCATAGTCCAGAGTTGGGGCTGCGAAAATCGGGGATTCCAGATGGCGTGCTAATACCGGCGCCTGTAAAGGCGACTGCTTCTTTAGACTGCCGCAGCAGATCAGCCACACGCGCAATTGAGTTTTCCAACATCATTCACTGGTCGAACTATCAGGGGCGTGTTTCGCCCCCAGCGAGTGTTTTGATTCGTGTGTTCAAATCTTCCGACAGTTTCATCATCTGGCTAGAAATGACCGTGTTAGGTTGGTAGACGACGAAAGGTACAGCCGCCCGCATCGCTTGAAACACTTGATCGGGCGCAGCCGAAATGATTGCACGAAGTTCTTGTCCGAGTGAGTTTTCGACTTCGGGCCACGGAGTTTGAATACTGGATTGCGCTCGATTGACCACAACGACTTGAATACGACCACCGGCGCTATCGGATTCGAGTTCCCGAAGTATTTCACGGGCGAGTGAGAGTGCAACCGGATTAGGTTCAACGACTAAGATGACCTGATCCATCTCACGTTGAAGGCGTGTGACGGTTGGGGTAAGGCCAGAACCGAGGTCAAAGACGGCAGGGCGACCCATCGTGCGCAAGGCGCGAACTGCCGCCAACATCGAATCGACAGCGAAGTTTGTGGTGGCTTCACGCGGACGCGGGGACGATAAGAGCGCACGCAGCCCGGACTGATGAGTGACCAACTCCGGTTCGATGGTGTTTGAGCGAATGTCGCCGGATGCTTTGCTGATTACATTTGCCATGCCCGTTGATTGTGGGAAGCCAATGTGTAAGCCAATGGCACCTGCACCCATTCGGAAATCGGCCAAAATCGCGTTTTCGCCGCGCAGAACAAACGCCGCTGCAAGGTTAAGCGCAATTGTGGTGGTGCCCACGCCACCTTTAGCTCCCAAGACGCCGATGGCATAGCCCTTATTGGTTTCAGGGCGTTTTTGACCCGTGTTGCGTGCCAGAATATTTTTAACACGCGAAGCTAATTCCGCCGGGTGGGTTGGCTTGGTTAGGTAATCGTCGGCACCCGCTTCAAAGCCTGCCACCTTGTCATCCACCAGCGTTTTAGCGGTGAACATGATAATCGGAATGGCTTTTGTTTCGGGGTTTGCCCGCAACCTGCGGCAGACCTCATAGCCATCCATATCGGGCATCATGACATCCAGAATAATGAGATTTGGATGTTCGGCAGTGGCTTTTGAGAGAGCCTGATTGCCTGCGTTGGCCGCAGATACTTCATAACCATGCCGCTGAAGCATGAGACCAATAAGCTTCAGACTGTCAATGTCGTCATCTACTATGAGAATTTTGTCTGGCATATTGAGATATGTTTCGCCTAAATTATCGTTGGGAGTCTAGCACGAACAGGCATGCCCCGCAAGTTGACAGCCCGGAGAAAAATCAGCAATTCATGTATTTGGATTGTAAGATTATTTTGTTATTGTGTTATACATTGTTTTGTGGTGTCACGCTCAAGGTGGTTCATCACGATATTTTAGAGACAATGTTGGTTATGTAAATAAGTAAGCGGGGGAAGCACGCTGTGAGACGCTGGTTGTTTGTATTATGGGTTGGATTGCTAGTATCTGTGTGCTCCATCACTGGCGCTCAGGATGTGCTGAATGGCGCTCTTGTTGTGGGGCAACCTTCTATTGGTCAGATTGCTATAGCAGGCGAAAGCATTCGATATGCTTATACGCTCAATCAGATCAGTCAGATTACCATACAAGTTCTGAGTGATACGGTACACCCTACTGTTCAAGTTTTGCGAGATGGGGCGGTGATTGCCAACCAGATGAATCTTGCTGCCGAGCCTATGGTCGTGCTGGATTCGGTGCTGGATGCAGGTGCTTATATTGTTGAGATCGGGGCACTCGAAGCGGCAACTGGTACTGTGATGGCGCTGGTTCAAAGTGAAGCATCGGTTGCGGTGATGGATTTGCAACCGGGAAACGTGGTTAGTGGTGGAGTCAATGGATCCGGCCAGGTGTCGCTCTATCGCTTTAGCGCGATGGCTGAACCTGCCTATCTATACTACGAGAGTTTGAACCCGATGCAGGGCGCGGCGATGAGTCTTGTGAATATCACAACGGGGCAGACTGTGGGCAAACTGGAAGTTGAACTCAGTGGTGCGCGTTTGCGGATTCCCGCTGGCAGCAATGTGTATCGTATACAGATCACACATGAGGGGGTTGCTGATCCCGTACAATTTACACTTTGTTTGATCGGTGTTTCTGGTGGTGAGTGTGGGCAGGGTGGGGTGATTATCCCAACTGCGGTTGAACAATCCGGCAACAGCGCGTGCGTTGTGACACCCAAGTTTGCTGGTGGCGCGAACATCCGGCAGAGTGCCAGCACCAATGCTCCCATTCTTGTCGCACTTTTGGACGGCACATCTGCGACTGTTCTGGGAATTGACCCGACTGAATCATGGTACAACGTTGAATACAACGGCATAAACGGATGGGCGGCGCTATCGGCGGTGAATTCCGCTGGTAACTGTGTGGGACTGGATGTGATGGCGCCGCCTTCAGTGCCGCCGACCGCTGTACCGCCTCAACCGACAAATCCACCTGTACAGCCCACAAACCCA
>CAIPFY010000144.1 GCA_903864435.1 uncultured Chloroflexota bacterium
CACTCGTCGGCACATCGGTTGGGATGGCGGTCGGCGGCACACTCGTCGGCACATCGGTTGGGATGGCGGTCGGCGGCACACTCGTCGGCACATCGGTTGGGATGGCGGTCGGCGGCACACTCGTCGGGATAGTCGTCGGCGGCGCAACCGGCACGCTGTAGCTGATACTCAAGCGCGGCGCGAGGGCAGCTCCGGCCTCAAAGCTGGCACCGAACTTGCGTGCCCAGTTGGTTCGCAGGCCGTGCAGCACCAGCGCGAGGCTGTTCCCACTGTTCCAATCAGCGCGGTTGACGGCGATCTGTACCAACGGGGTGACGTTCTCCAGCGTGTACCATGTGTTAGCGACCCACGACACATTGGAACTGTGGTTCACCCGCGTCGCGTTCAACGGACGCGCCGAGGGCAGCGCCCCTGCTCCGAACGTGCCACCGCTGCTGTTCTCCACGCCGATTTCAAGCGCGATGGCAATCCACTGCGAAGTGGTCGAATAGAATTGCAGCGCCGCCGATTGGATGACCGCGCCCTTCGGAATGGGCAGGCTGGCGAAGCGCAGGCCGAGATAGCCGCCCAATGGCGACCCGCCGTTGCCAATCCACAGGCTAGACGCGCCCGGTTGCAACGCGCCGCTTTCCTCGTTCATGTCGTCGCTGGCGCTGCTCACGCTTACCGTGACAGTCTGCGCGCCGGCTACCGGAGGCAACGGCGTGGGGCTGGCGGCCACAACCTGCGTGGGCGCAGATGTGGGCAACGGGGTGGTCGTGGCCGCTGTAACCTGTGTGGGTGCGACGGTGGGAACGGTGCTGCTGCTGCCCACGCGCACGTAGTAGAGTTCGGTGTTGTTGTAGTTACTGCCCACCGCGTTGAAAATCGCCAATTCGAGCGTGTCGGGGCGATTCCAGCCCACCGCCGACCATTTCACCGACGGGCTGGCATCGAACGTGCCGTTCGTCGGCGGGGTCGCCAGCAATTCTTCCGCGCCCCACACGCCGCCCGTCACGCGGCGGCTGTACAGGTTCATGTGGCGATTGGCCGAATCTGCGCCGTGCCCGATGATGAAGGCTTGGTTGGCGCTGTTCACCGCCGGGGCGGGATCGTGCGAGTAGTACGGGGTTTGCTGGTCTGTCCACGCCACCGCCGCGCCGCTGCGAACGCCCGTCACCCAATGGGTGCGCCCGTGAAAGCCAGTGGCATCGGCTGGCTCGATATAGGTCAAATAGCGTTTGCCAGTGCTGTCTATCACCAGCCCCGGCCCTTGGTCTATGTTCACGCCGGCGCTGCGGCTTGTCCACACGATTCCGGTGCTGATGGCTTCCACTGCGCCCCATGTACCCGTCACGTCGCGCAGTCGCCCCAAAATGCGGGCGGGCGCAGTCGCTTCGGATACCCATGCCACCGTCAGCGAGTTGTCGGCGGGCGAAACGGCGATGATGGGGTGATTGGCGCTACCAGCCGTATCCACTGTGGTGCTGGCTCCGGCGGCGGTCAGCGCCCCACTGGTGTTGTTGACGGTGTACCGCTGATGCACAAGGCGGTTGCCATTCGTCCAGTACACGATATGAAAATCACCGTTGCGGTCAATCGCGGTGGAAACGCCCGATGTACCGAGATAGTCCCCGGCCAGCGTCGCGCTGTTGGTGAACAGTGTCACCGGGGTACGCATCGTCTGCGCCGCGACATCGAACGGGTACACGCGCACCTGTCCGTTCTGGAGATTGGCCGTCACGAAGATGAACGTGCTGCCGTTATAGGCCGTATCCAGCGAAATCACGTTGGCGGTTTCGGTGATGTTGGCGACCTGCACAAATTCGGCGCTGCTGACGGGCAAGGCCGAGGTGCTGGCATAGCCTACGATGCGCGTGAGGTACTGCCCCGCCCCGCCAAACACGTACACGCGGTCATTCACAGCGCGCACGATCTGGCGTGGGGTGACATCGCTGAACCCCTGACCGAGGCGGATTAGGGTTGTGTTAGCGCCGCTGGTCTGTGCAGAAGCGACACCATTTCCTGAAGCAATGAACAGAATAGAGAGCAATGTGAGAACGAAGATGCGAAGTCGGTTCATAGCGCAGCGTCCTTCAAATACGGTTTCGCTTACAATTTCTATTTCTGCGTTCATTGTAAGGAAGCGGGGGGTAGCCAACAAAGTGACTTTGGGGCTAGTACCGTTTATAAATGGTTTCATTTCAGGTGGAATTGCGTTTTTTTGGCGGGTAGTGGTACTAAAGAACCGTGCGCACAAACCATCACGGCACATAAAAAACCAACCGCAGCGGGGTGCGGTTGGTCGAAAAGGTTACACGAGTTTATGCCGAAGACCGACGTGCGCCGGGTACAGATTTGCCCTGCCGCAGCCGGTTGTCCACCCAGAAGCTACTGAGCATATACCACACCGGATAGATCAGGCTAAGCAGCACCAGCCCTGAATCGGGAGTTTCTTGCAGGAGCATGAAAAAGACCAGCGCCGCCCAGATCAAGCCGCCCACCCACGAGGTTTTGCTCAAGATCGAATTCTTGCTAGGGTACAGGTAGCGTGTGGGGATGAACGACAGCACGCCGGGGATGACCACCATCAGCACCGCCACGACGGGTTCAGGCCGCAGCCAGAACAGGTACAGCGCCACACCGTTCCAGTAGCTAGGGAAGCCGAGGAAAAAGGCATCCTCAGTTTTCATGTCCACCTGCCCATAGGCGTACAACGCGCCGACGATGGGAATGACCGTCCACAGCACATGCGGAACCAACCCCTGACTGCCCATGATGAACACCGGAACCCAGACGTAGGTTAGCACGTCAATCACGTTGTCCACCATCGAGCCGTCGAACTTGGGCAGCACTTTGCGGACGTTCACCTTACGAGCCAGCATCCCGTCTGTGCCGTCAATCAGCGCGGCAGCGATCAACATGAAAAAGGAGAGGCGGATTTGCCCATCGGCAGCCGCGAACAAGGCCAGCATCCCCAGCACACCGCCGGACATGGTGTATAGATGCACCAACCATGCTTTGATCTGTTTGCTCAACATCAGCACCGCCCATCCGTCAATAATCGGTCTTTACGTCAGAGACTCCCCGCGCAGGAACGCGAGGACGGAATGCAAGCTGTCGTACACATGGGGCGTGACCCCCTCAAACGCATCCAACTGCGTGTGCGATAAATCCGGCACGGCGAAAGTGGTCATGCCCGCCGCCACCGCCGCCCGTGCGCCGTTCGCGCTGTCCTCCAGCGCCAGGCATGCCGCCGGCGAAACGCCCAGCAGTTCAGCCACTTTCAGGTAAATATCCGGCGCGGGCTTGCCGTGCTGCACCAGATCAGCCGAGCAGCGCGTGGTGAAAATATCGCTCCAGCCCTGCGCCTTCACCGTCGCTTCCACAATCGCCGTCGGCGAATTGGAGGCAATCGCAGTACAGATGCCGTTCTCCGCCACATAGCGCAGGATTTCGCGTGCGCCCGGTTGCGGCTTCACGATGCGCGGGATGAGCGACAGCATCCGGCCAATCACCTCGTCATGCAGCACCTGTATGCTGACATCCATGCGGTAGATTTCGATCATCCGGGCGAGAAACACATCGTTCCGCAGGCCGACCAACTGGGTGCGGACGGCAGGATCGGGTGTAACACCGTACATCACCAGCGCGGCGTTTTCGGCTTCTTCCCACACCGTTTCCGAATCCACCAGCAGGCCATCCATATCGAAAATGATGGCCTCAAACTGTCTTTTGAACGTCATACTAGAGTCCCTCAAATGCTTTCCAGAAGGCGGTGTGTAGGTCGTCGCCTTTGATCGTAATGCCGTTGTCTTTCGCCAGTTGCAGCCCTTTGTCGAACAACGCCTGATGCGGCGTGCCGACGGCGCGGGCATATCCGGCAGGGCCAGCCGCCAGCGGCAGCACCGGCGCCAGCGAATTGATGTGGATGAACACATCCGCGCCCTGAATCACTTTTTCGCGGGCGACCACGCCGCCGAAGCCGATGAACAAATCCACCACCGGACGGGCGGCCAGATCACTCGCGCCGTCACCGATCATCAGCTTGCGCCCGTGTTTCCCCGCCGCCAGCCCTTGAATGATAGCCGGCTTGCCGCTGGAAACCGTCAGCGGCCCTTCGTTGTAATCCAAATAGGTCTGACGGTGGCGGGTATCCGGCTGGTGATAGCGCCACCATTCGCCGGAGAGTTCATTGTATTCCAGTTCCACAGCACGGATATTCTCTGGCGGCACGCCCAACCGCTTGCCGAAGCCGCGCACCGGCTCCGCCAACCCGCCACTGACGATGAACACCTGCTTGCCCAGCGCCCGCAGCGCCACGATCACCGCTTCGGCATCCGGCACAATCGTTTCCCAGTAGCGATCCTCGATGGCTTTCAGTTGACCGCGTGTGGGGCGGATGGCTTGCAGGCGCTTGCCGTAGACTTCGCTCAGGTCAAGATCGCCGTTCATGGCCTTCTCGGTCAGCACACCCACGCGCCATTCTTTGCCCTTGAACCGCGCAAGTTCGTCTATCCCCTCGATAGCCGAAAGGGTGCTGTCGCAGTCAAAAAAGATGAGGTCAAAACTTGTCCAGCGTACATCCGTCATAGAAGACTTGGTGTTCTCCTCATACCTGAAAGATCGGGGCTGTACAGATAAGGGCAGGTTACGAACTGAACTATGGATTGTACCGCGCTGAACAGGGTTTGGAAACACTTGACACAAACGACCTATTTCGGTATTCTCCTAATTAGGTAAATTCCGAAATAGAAAGAGGTCATCATGACCAACGAGGAATTCGAGACGCTACTGAACTTTTTCAAGGTGATGGGTAACGAGAAACGGCTGAAGATTGCCGGTATCCTCGCCAACCGGGACTGCACGGTGCGCGAACTGGCACAAATGCTTAAGCTGAAGGAACCGACGGTTTCGGAACATCTGGGGACGCTGAAAATGCTAGGGCTGGTGACGGTGCGCCCGGAGGGGAACTTCCGCGTGTACTCGTTTAACAGCGCGGCGCTGCACACCATGAACCGCGAAATGCTGTCACGCGGACGGTTGGCAAATCTGGTACAGGGCGAGGTTGAGGACTCCGATCAAAAGGTGATGAAAGCCTTCTTCAAAGGCGACCAGTTGATTGCGATTCCGGCGTCGCGCAAGAAGTGGTTGATTATCCTGCGCTGGTTCGCGGAAAAATTCGAGGATGGCATCCAGTACCCCGAAAAACAGGTGAACGAGATCATTCTGCGGCATCATGGCGACTACGCGCTCATCCGGCGCGAACTGGTGGACTGGAAGTTCATGACCCGCGAAAAAAGCATCTACTGGAAGTTGCCCACGCCCACCGACCTGCCGCTGGACTAGGCCAATGTTCCATCGGCGGGGATGAGCGCAACCAGCAACGGCGCAAGATCGCCGTTCGCCACGCGGTAGGCGCTCATCCCCGCCGCCCGCGCCCCGCTGAGGCCGTCCGCGCTGTCGTCCACCACCACGCAGGAGGTCGGCTCAAGGCCACTGGCACGGTAAAAGGCCGCATCCTTCACGAAGCGTCCGGCAGTATCCGCCCCCATCAGCACGCCGTTGAATAGGTGCAGCACGCCGCCGCCTTCCAGCAACCCGCGTGTGAGCGCCGCCGTAGACAGGCTGGCCGCGCCGAGCGTATAACCGGCGCGGTGCAACCGTTCCAGCGCAGGCCGCGCCGCCGGATACAGCACATCACAACCGCGCACCGCCTCATAGGGCAAGGCACGCGCCAGCGCCGCGAGTTCGTCGGCAGGCGGCAACAGGACTCCGGTCAGGCGGAACAGGGCGCGGGTGGTGCGGATTTCGCCCTCGCGCAGATCGTCCATGCCGCGATCGCCCGTCAAATCCAGATCGGCATAGTAGCTGTCCCAATCGTCGGCAATCGTCCGCTGTTCCTGCGCCCACCGCGCCGCATCACCGCCGTAACGCGCCGCCATCACCTGCCCCACGCCCTGCGCATAGGCCGCAGGCAACCGCGCCGCCTCGACCAACGTCCCGTGCAGATCGAACAGGAGATGCGTGAGAGTCACGGCAGCCCTTGAATATTCAAGATGTAGTTGGCGGGTGCAGCGCCCAGATCGGGGATGGTGAGCCGGAAAGCTGCCGCGCCACCCGCAGGCAGTTCGGGCGCGAAATCCGTGAATCCGGCGGCGATCACGCGCCCATCGGCATCAAACACCGTCGCCAGCGCACGCGGGGCGCGTACCGCATGGTCGCTGATGTTGGTGGCGCTGCCGCTGATGACCAGCACGCCGCCCGCCTCAAACGTGGATTGGTCATCCCACGTCAGTTCGTCTGTACCATACACCGCCGCGTCGGGCGTGGTCGCCCAACCTTCGCCGCCCAGTGACAGGTGATAGCTCGCACTCAGCGCAGGTTGCCCCTGCCCGAAGCGCAGGCTGAACGGTGCGAAGCCCCCCGGCGGCAAACCGTAGCCCATGACGGTATCCACCGCCTCCGCCACCGGCAGGCCATCCGCCGTTTGCAGCACTGCCCGCACCGGCAGCGCCACCGCCCACGCCGCGCCCCGGTTGGCAACTTCGCCCGTAACGAAAAACACCCCGGCAGGCGTTGTCCATGTGGCTACGTTCAGGATTTCCAGCGGATTCGCCCACACGTCGGCTAAGGCGGCGGCCTGCGCCGGTTGCAGCGATCCCGACTGTCCGATGGTGAAGGTGTTCACCACGTTCTGATAGGCCACCCTCTGCGCCTCATCAGCGGGGAGAAGCACCTCGATCACGCCGATATAATCGCCCGAACGCTGAATGAAGGTGTTCAACGCTTGAGTCTGCCCGCCCACCGTCTGACGCAGGCCGGACATGCGCCAACTGCCATCCCCCATCGCCTGCCGGATCGTCTCGGTGTAGCGGCGCACATCGGGGCGCACCTGCGTCTGATAGGCGGTGATGGTTTCGCCCAGCAGCGCGGCATCCACCGGCGTGCCCGTGTTCATCACCGCGAAGCGCAGCCCCGGCTCATCGCTGCCGGGAGCCGAAAAAGCCGCCGCCGCTAACTGGGTGGTGTTCTGCTCCTGCACCGCCCACGAACGCGGCACGCTCACGCTGAACGCGCCGCTGGGATGCACGTAGATGAAAGGGGATGTATCCGGCGGGGCAGGCGTGGGCGCAAACACCACTGCCCCGCCGCTGCATCCGGTCAGCAGCAGCGCCAGCAGCGCGGCCACAACAAAGTTTCGCATCATCATCGTCCTCGCCCTAAGAACCTCACCCCCTGCTCCCGTTCGCCCTGACGCGCAGCGGAAAGGGGTTGGGGGATGAGGGTCACTAAAGTACGCTCGTGTTTCCCCCGGAACTATGGTAACGTAAACACGTTCGTTCGGGGTAGCGGCACTACCAGAGTGAATCCGGCCTTATGTATACCAACAACGAGATTCTATTCCCGCATTCCGCCATCATCAGCCTGCGTGACTTGCGCGGCGCACAGTGGCAGGCGCTGGTCGAACGGGTGTTGAAACTGCCCGAAACGCATGAAGACACGCTGGCCTTCATGCTCATGCTCATCCGGCTGAACGGCTGTATGAGCTGCGAAACCGACAGCTACCGCGCCATGCGCGGCTGCGCGGCCTGCGCCATCCAAACGCTGCGCCGCCACAAGGGGGATGATGCCGAACTGATCGGGCTGTTCGAGGAGGCGCTGGACGATGTGCGCGGCTTCGCCCGCCAGAACAGTTCGCTGGATTTCATCATCACCGGCACACGCGGGAGCTAACGAATCTCCTCCACCGCCCAGTGATCGCCCATTGCGCGGCGACCCTTCGCCAGCCCTTCACCGTCGCTCACTTCGCGGATCAAATCAGGGCGTTCCAGCACGCCCGGACGCAGTTCCACACCCAGCCCCGGCCCCTGCGGAATACTCAAATGTCCGTCCAGCACCGTTGGCGAGAAATCGCTCAAAATCGGGAAATAGGTCTGGTAGAAAGCGCGTACCGATTCAACGTAGTACAGGTTGGGGATGTGTGCGCCGAGGTGCATACAGGCCGCATGGCAGATCGGCCCCGCCACGTTATGCAGCACCAGCGGCACACCGAACGTTTCCGCCATCGCCGCAATCTTGCGCGTTTCGGCAATCCCGCCGTTCCACACGGGGTCGGTCATCACAATCTGCGATACGCCCTTCACCAGCCAATCACGCAGTTGCCAGCGGGTCATCAGCAGTTCGGAACCGATGATCGGGATGGTGGTGCGCTGCGATAGTGCCTTGATTTCGTCTGGATACACTGCCGGTAGCACATCTTCGAGGAACAGGATGTTATACGGTTCGAGGGCGCGGGCGATACGCTCCATGCTGGCGCGATTCCAGCGGAAATGGCACTCGATCCCGATTTCCATCGAATTTCCCACCGAGTCCCGAATCTGGCGAACGGCGGTCAACCCCTTCTCGACATCCGGCAGGCTGATGTACTGCCCGAACGAGCCTTCGCTGTAGGCATCGAACGGCCAGATTTTCATGGCGCGAATGCCATCCGAAAGCAAGCTGCGTGCCAGCGCGCCCGCGTCCTCGTGCCACGCCTGATAATCGCCCACCGCGCCGAAGCCGATGCAGGTGTTATAGGTGGGGATGCGATCACGGGTTTTGCCGCCCAGCAGGTGATACAGCGGCGCACCGTAGTGCTTGCCCATGATGTCCCATAGGGCGACTTCCAGCGCCGAGAGCGCCCGCGTCTCCGCGCCGGCATAGCCGTGATACATGATGTTGTCCATCACGAAACGCCACAGCCCTTCGATGTCCAGCGCGTCCTGCCCCAGCACCAGCGGCGCAATCGTGCCGTGCAGCGCCCCTTTGGAGCCATGCACCTTATCCACCGTTTCGCCCAACCCGACGATGCCCGTGTCGGTATGCACGCGCACCACCAGCAGGCGCGGATATTCAGCCCACTGTAGCGTTTCGATAGCGGTAATCTTCATTTTGCCATCCTAGTGTCATCCTAAAGTTGTGCAATCAAGCGGTTCATGTTCGCTTCGGACTGCTCGATTTGTCCCTTGAGCGCCTCAATCTCGCTGCCCATCACCTCCAACCGACGCTGACTAGTCGCCAGTTGGTCGAGCATCCGCTTGCGTAGCGCAGTGGCCTCGTCGCCGCTGGTTTGCAGCGTGGTGATGTTGGCGCGTAGTTGTTCCTGCTGCTTGTACAGTGAATCGCGCTCTTTCTCCAACGTCTTGATTCGCTCCAGCGCCGCATCTATCTGCGCCCGCGCCTGCAAGATCGGCTCTAGGCGATCAAACAAGGCTTTGTCCAACCACTGTTGCCGCAAATACTCGTGCAGGTTACGCATATCCAAGCGGCGCACTTCCTCGCGGCGGTAGGTGCGGCGGCGCAGGCGAACCTTGAACTCCGCCTGCCCCCGCGCCGGAACGGATACGCGCCAGCGACGATCGGTGGCGGTTTCGGTATCGGGAACGCGAGTCTCGAACAACTCCCATCCCGTCTCAATCGGCAGTTCCACCAGCACCAGCACCGGCTTGGCGGTGGTATTCTCGATGATGTAAAGCGTCTCGTTCACCATGTACTGCTCGAACACCAGCATGGCATCGGCAATGCCGAGGCGCTCGGTGATGGTGGTTGTGTCGTGGCGCTCGGTGACTTTCACGCCCCGTTCCACCGCGAACGGCAGGTAGACCCCGTTACCGTCCTTGGTGAAGGGGACGATGCACTCGCCTTTGTAGTCCCCATCTTCGACAATAGTGGCCGGGCCGCGTTCAAACGTCAGGCCGGAACGGTTGATGAAGCGCAGCGCCACCACCGGATAATCGGGCAGTTTGGCGGCGTTGTACAGCAGTTCGCGCTCATACTCCACATCCACGCTCAAAATCGGCACCAGCGCGGACTCGCCGCGTTTGACCGACACGGGTGCGGTGACGATGTACTGGAAGAACTCGGCTGCATCCTTCGTCTCAGCAGCAGGCGACGCAGCAGAGGCCACTGCCTTACGGCTGGGAGGCGGCGCGGCAGGGCGTGGTGACGCTGACATAGCAACAGCAGCCGGAGCACTACGCGCCCTGCCTGATGGAATAGTCTCCATCAGCCAAGCGGGAGCATCAGCATCCTCAGAAATATCCATATCCGCACTGGCAACAAATTCTATGGGTCCCTGCACCGTCCGCGCTTCCTCCTGCACCACCGGACGCTTAGGAATGCGCGATGCGTACAGATCGTAGATGAAGGAAATCGGCTGTCCGGCCACCAGCGTGACCTTCACATCCTCCAAATCCTCCTCGAAGCGGTTGTCGAACAACCCCCAGCCTTGCACCAGCGCCTTGCCGCTTTGCCCTTCCGGGTTGATCTCCGCCACCACGCGGTAGCTCACGCGCCATGTCGGGCTGGGCGCGACATAGTACACCACCAGATCATGATCGCCTTCGGTCAGGCGGACATGCACGCTGCGACGCACATCTTCGCTCAGGCTGGTGTCGAGGAAATACGACAGGTCATGCACCGCTAGCGCATCCTCCACGCCAATGCCGCGCACATCCTTCACATCGAAAAAGCGTGCCACACCGTCATCCAGCAAGATACCCACGCTGGATGTCGTCAAATATCGCTGCCCCATCATCTGGTTGCCAAAGGTAGATTCTTCCCACCCAATCATGCGCCCGCTGAAGCTCTCGGTGCTGTCGCCCAACGCCACCGTCAACACCACCCGCCTGCCGCGCAGGTTTTTAATCAGGTCTTTCAAACTAGCGGACTCGCCCAAGCGAATCGAACTGCTGCTCAAACGGGCGGCTTTGTCCATCGGGGTCTGGTAGTGCAGCCCCAACACCTGCCCACCGGCTTGATCGAACACGATCAGGCTTTTCAGCGCGTCGTTGATCTCCTCCTCGCGGAAATGCAGCGTGAGCGAATCGCCCCCCACCGCGCCCTGCCGCACAAAGAACCCCACGCCATGCTTGTACAGCACCATCTCACGGACTGGTAGCGTCATCTCCGCACCCTCCTATGCCTGTCTATACCACGATCACCGTGTTCTTCAGCGTACCGATGCCCTCAATCTCGATTTCCACCCCGTCGTCGGCTTGCAGCGTGAAATCGTTGGGCGGGACGATGCCCGTTCCGGTCAGCAGAATCACGCCATCCGGGAACTCGGTGCTGCGCCCCAGATAGCCGGCCAATTCCGCCAGCCCGCGCTTGATACGGGCGGTGCTGACCTCACCGGAGAACACCGGTTGATCGGCGCGGCGAATCGTGATGCGAATCGTGGTCTGCGGGAAGTCCGGCGACGGGTTGAGGACGATGCCCGGCCCCAACGCGCACGAGGCTTTGTACACTTTGGCCTGCGGCAGATACAGCGGGTTCGCGCCTTCGATGTCGCGGCTGCTCATATCGTTGCCCACCACAAACCCTACCACTTCCATCGCCGGATTAAAGACTACTGCCAACTCCGGCTCCGGCACGTTCCATGTGGCATCGGCGCGAATGCCCACGCCGGCATACGGGCCAACCACCCGCGTCCCCCGCGCCTTGAAGAAAATTTCGGGGCGTTCGGCGGCATACACGCGGGCGTACACATCGCCGCCATCCACCGCTTCCTGCTGGCGGGCGCTGCGGCTGCGCTCGTAAGTCACGCCCGCCGCCCAGATGTCCTGCTCGTCGCAGGGGGGCAGCCAGTGGGGGACGAACGCGGCAGGCGGCGCTTCAAACTCATCGGCGGCATAGGTCTTACCGGTTTCCCGCGCCACCACCACCAGACCTTCGATGGCTTCTGCCGCATGTCCAACAGTGCTGCGTAAGAACGCACCCACGCTAGGCAGGTGTTCGGTCACGTCGTACACGGTATCGTCGAGGCGCACGCCCACGCGCTCACCGACTTCAGGATGATAAAAACGAACGAGCATCGGGGTCATAAGAGCATCTTTCCTTAAAAATCGCTTCGGATAATTCCCACGCGAACACTCATGAAGGCTGCATCCTTTGTACGGGAATGCGCTATGCGTTAGACGCGAACCGCGTCGGTCATCTGCTGTATGAAACGGGCATGAAGTACCGCATCGTGAATGCTGCTCAGGTGCGGTGTGCGCTTCTGCGTCACATTGGCATGG
>CAIPFY010000145.1 GCA_903864435.1 uncultured Chloroflexota bacterium
CAAAATCCCCAGATGATTGCCGGAGATGTAGCCATCCGCGCTGAACAGCCCGCGCAGGAGCGCACGGGTCAACGCTTCGGGCATGTGCATCAGCGGGTCAGCGATGAACTTGCTGTGACTGTAGCACCCCAAAAAGGCTTTGAAGAACTGACCGATGGGCATGGAATTCACCCACAGATCGTACCAGCGTTCGGTGCTGCTCAGCTTGATCGCCGCTTCAACGCCGAACTTCTGCTCGATAATCTGCGCAATCTGCTCGGCCTCTGCCCGTTCTTGCAGGTTGAAAACAATCTTGATCCCCGAAGGAATATCCGTACCCGTGCGGTGCGTGATGCCCCCGTCGCCCAACCAGCGCCCGAACAGGTAGCACAGGTCGCCGTCCAGTTCCAGCCGTTCGTTGGGCGCGAAATGCGTCCCCCACGCCTTCACCTGCCCCTGTTCGCCGCGAGTGGTCGGCTTGAACAAGCGCCCATCTTGCGACTGATAGCCCGAATCGCGCAGGTAGTCTTGCAGGAAAATCGGCTCTGGCGGGCATTCCTCGGCATTGTGCGCGAGGGCGACAAAATCGCCCACCCGCACCTCTTTCGCCGGAATCCAATCTGGCGGCTGCTGCAAGCGTATCCCGTCGCGGGAACGGTGCTTGGGGTTAAGCCACTCCGAACGGATGATGTGGATTTTATGATCGCCCGTCACCCGCAGATCATCGAAACCGATTTTCTTGGGCGAGATGACGTAAACGGCTTCTTCCGTGTCGCGCTCGAATTTGTGCAGCACAGGCCGCAGACGGTTGCGGTGCGTCACCACCAGATCGCCCACCCGCACCTCGCCAATAGGCCGGTAGCCGTTCGCGGTCAGGATTTCCTGATCGGGCGGCATGCAGTTGTAATAGGTTAGTTTCTGGTCTGTACCGGCAGCAGTAAGAATGCGCCCTGCCGGGACGAACTTCCAATCGTCCAGCAGCCAGCGGAAGCGTTGCGCCCATGTCTTGCGCAACTTGGCGTTCTTCTCGGTCGCCGCAATGCCCGCCGCCACGCGATCCATCATTTGCCCCGGATCGGTTTCCAGCGGCTTATCCACATTTTCCACATCGCGTTCAGCCATTTCACCGTCCAGCAGTTGGATGGTGACTTTGGGCAGCTGAATGGCTTTCACCGTGCCGATCTCGCGCTGGCCCGTCTTGGAATCCACAACCACAATCACGGTATCACCCACCGAAAGGGTTTTGCGGGTCATATCCTTTTGTGCATAACGATCCAGAAAAATCTTATACCCCAGTTCATGCAAAGCATTGTGCTGTGGTGTTTTGGATTGAACCATGGAGCGATTCCACCCTTTCGATGAAACAAATGTTCTTACCGATACACACAAATAGAGAGACAAACTTCCCACAAACATCAAGTGGGAGTATCCCCCGAAACAACATCAAATGTTCTAAAATTAGTCCACTTATGATGTGTACTGTATCATGGTGCATGGCGCTTTGTCCACTAAAAACAGGGCAGTGAATGGTTAGAAAATCGTCGGTGTGATGTAACGGATTTCCCACATTTTTCCACGAATCCCACACCATCGGCGGCGGCGGCGTGAAAGATTTCGGCATGACCACTGTGTATTTCTGAATGGCTGGCAACCCGTGATGCGCACCCTATTTGAAGTGGCAACACTCGCTCTCATCACCTTCTTATATGCTCTGTGCATGTCCCCCGCACCGGCTGACACACCCGCCCCCCTGAACGCCAATCTGGACGCGCAGATTCGCCTGTGGACAGATGACGCGCTGCGCCCCACCGGGCTAGAACACGAACGACTGGCGGGGGTCATCCTGCCCTTCCGCATCGGTTGGCAGGAATACGGGCATCTGCCCGCATGGAATCCGTTCATGGGCAGCGGACAGCCGTTGTTCAACAACGCCTTCAACGACTTGTTCAACCCCGTTCACAGCCTGCCGCTGCTGCTGGCAGGCGCGGTGGCCGGTAGCAAAATCGCGCTACTCATCGGCTTGCTGCTGGCGGGCGTGAATATGGCGCTGCTGGCACGGGCACTGGACATGAGCCACTTCGGGGCGCTGCTGGCCGCTGGCTTGTGGCTGATGAGTGGTCAGATCGCAGGCAAATTCGCCGCCGGACATTTCCAGTTGGGCTTGAGCCTGTCGTGGCCGCCGCTGGTGCTGGCCGCCCTGCTATGGACGACGCGCAGCCGCAACCGCGCCGCGCCTGTCGCCTTCGGTGCGGCCTTCGCGCTGCTGTTCTACGCGGGGAACATCACCTACACGCTGCACACGATACTCTGGTCGGCGGCGCTGGCGGCCTACGCGCTCTGGAAGCGCCGCGCCGAACGCCGCCAAACGGTGGGACGGCTGACGCTGGCGGCGCTGTTCGCCTTCGGATTCTCGGCGCTGCTGTTCATCCCGGTCTGGCAAACCCGCGCCTTCATCAGCCATGAAGGGCAACAGTTCACCCCGGAAGGGGGGCTGCAAGGCGCGTACAGTCTGGCACAGGCCGTCGCCAACCTCCTCACGCGCTGGTCGGAGTGGTCGGCGCTGGAAAACGCGCCCACCCTGATGAGCCGCGCCGTAGACTACGCCTACATCGGCCTACCCGCTGTGCTACTGGCGCTGGTCGCCGTCGTGCTGATCGCCATCCCGCGCTTCCGGCGGCACTTGTCGGCAGATCGGGCGGGGGAATGGGGCATACTCCTCGCGCTCACCTTGCTCATGCTGATCTGGGGCGCGGGCGACAGCCCCGTTATAGCAGGACTATACCGCAACATTCCCCTGCTGGCGGAGTTTCGCTTCGTCGGGCGGGCGCTGGCCTTCGCCGCGTTGGGCTGTATCCTGCTGGCGGCGTTCGTGCTGGATCGCCTCTGGCAGACGACTAACATCCGCCTCCGTACCCCTGTGGCAGCGATCAGTGCGGCGGCGGTGGCTGGCCTGTGGCTATATACGCTGGCCTACAGCACAGCCTCCACGTCCGGGCGGCTGGCGCTGGTCGGGAACAACTTCAACCTGCTACAAGCCTTCGACCCGCTGCGCTGGCAAACGCTCCCACAGACCATAGATGCGCTGTTCGTGCTGGTCGGGGTTGTCGGCGCAGGGGTGTTCCTCAGCGTCCGCAGCGCCCCCCTGCTACGGCGCGGGCTGGCGGCGCTGCTGCTGGCGCTGTGCCTGTGGATGCTGAACGATGTGCTGCACACCAACAGCGCCCTGTACACCTTCGAGCCGGTCACGGACGTGCAACCCGCCCTGTGGGACGCTCTGCACACATGGGACGACTCGCCCTTCCCCGCCGTGAATCTGCCCTTTTCGCCCCGCGCTTACGCCGCCACCACCGCGCACATTCGCAACTGGGGGCTGAACGAAGGTTGGGAAGCGGCGGCGCTACCGGATACGATTTTCGCGCCCAAAAGCGGTCTACCAGACATCCCCCGTTGGGCGCTCGTCCCCCTCTCGGCACAGGACGATTGGGCACAAATATTAGCGCGGGAGTTCGTCCGCAACTATGGCTACACCGCCCGCGACTGCCTGACCGCTGCCGGACTGACGAACGAAGTGTGCGCCGCCAGCGATCTGCCCGCCGTCGCCATCTATGAGCGACCACAGGCGCTCCCGTATGCCTTCGTCGTGCCGCTGTCGCGCCTGCAAACCGACCCCGCAGGGCTGACCGCCGCCGATGTCCGCACCGTCCCCGTACTGGAACACCGCATGGACAGCCTGACCCTTCAGGTGCAACCGTCCACAGAGGGCGAACCGCTGGTGCTGATCGTACAGGAGACGAACTTCCCCGGCTGGCAGGCCAGCGCCGACGATCAGCGCGTGACCGTGCAGACCGCGCCGACAGGCTATCTTATAAACAACCATCTACAGGGTTTTGTGGCGCTGCGCCTGCCCCCCGGCAGCCAGCGCGTCCGGTTGTGGTTTGAAGCGCCGGGGCTGACGGCGGGCGTGGCGGTGTTCGCGCTCACGCTCCTCGCCGCGTTGGGGTACGCCCTCACCCTACGGGCATTCGTAGGAACACGACGCACGTCCTGTCTTCTTGGGGTTTTACGGGGAAAACAGGACACGGCTCGCGCCGTGTCCCTACGAAAGAACCCTCGACCCTAAAAAACCTACCCTTGAGAGGGGTCGGGGGTGAGGGCGCATTTCCCCCCTCCGCCATGTATGGGGAGGGGCTAGGGGTGGGGATTCTTGCTCCTCCCCTCTCCTAGCTGTACTCAGCGGTTGGGAGAGGGGACAGGGCTTTCAAGGGTAGGTTTTTTGCGGGACAACCCTCAACCTAAAACCTCACCCCCCAGCCCCCTCAGCCGTAGTAACAGCGAGGGGGAGCAAGCAGCAGA
>CAIPFY010000146.1 GCA_903864435.1 uncultured Chloroflexota bacterium
CATTGATAAGGCCAGCGGCATCATCACCGGTCTGGTGTATGCGGCTGGCTTGTTGAGCGAATCGGAACTTGCCGCGCTGAAATCTGGCGAAGTGCTGAACGGGATTGCGTATATGCCGGACAGCGACACCTTCCTGATTACGGGCAAGCACTGGCCGAAGCTGTTCGAGGTGACGTTTGTCATGGCGGGGATGTTGCCGCTGCCCGAAACGCCCACGCCGACGCCGGGAAGCTAACGCGATGTATCTGGCGATTGATTTTGGTGGCACGCGCTCCCGTGTGGGCTGGTACGATGCCGATTTGCGGCTGATCGTCCGCGCCGATGCGCTTTCGCAGACGCACGAACCGCCGCCTGCGGTGATCGCCCGCCTGATCGCGCTGGCGCAAAGCGTGGTGCCAGCCGGAGCAATGCCGGTTGCGATTGGCCTGTCCGCACCCGGCCCGCAAGCCTACACCGGGCTGATTTTGCACGCCAACACGCTGCCGGGGTGGGATCGCGTCCCGCTGGCGGCGGAGATTAGCGCGGCGTTGGGCGCACCCGTCTACACCGAGAACGATGCGAATCTGGCGGCGCTGGCGGAATACCATGTTGGCGCGGGGCAAGACGCAGACCCGATGTTGTATCTGACGATTAGCACGGGCATTGGCGGCGGCGCGGTGATCGGCGGGAAGCTGTTCACCGGCTGGCGCGGGCTGGCGATTGAACCCGGTCATGTGAAGTTCCCTGCGCCGGATGGCCGCGTGTACAGTCTGGAGGCGCTGGCTTCCGGTACGGCGCTAGGGCGGCTGGCGCGGGAACGGCTGGCGGCGGACGATTCGCCTTCGGTGCTGCGGGGACTGGCGCTTGTGGACGGGCAAGCGGTAGGCGAGGCGGCGGCGGGCGGGGACGCGCTGGCGAACGCGGTGGTGGCTGCGTCGGGACGCTGGTTGGGGCTGGGGCTGGTGGCGCTGACGCACCTGTTCAACCCGCAGGCGATTGTGCTGGGGGGCAGCGTGACGCGGCTGGGCGATTTGCTGCTGAAGCCGGCGCGGGCGGCGCTGACGGAACTGCTGATTGACCCGGCGTTCAACGCGCCCGATCTGGTGCGCATCTCCACGCTGGGGGATGACGGCCCGCTGCTAGGGGCGGCGCAATATGCCCGTGCGCGGAATAAAGGTGCGAGTCCACTTTAGAATTTGCCTTGACACCTGACGGGCACTTTGCTAGACTTCCCCTCATCTTCCGCAGTAGCTCAACGGCAGAGCAATCGGCTGTTAACCGATGGGTTCCTGGTTCGAATCCAGGCTGCGGAGCAAGAACGCCAGCGACCATGCGCCGCTGGCGTTTTTTGTTGCGTTCTATTCCCCCCATGTGCCACCCATACTTCTGCCGACCTTGGCTGCAACCGCGTCACGCATTGCCCCCAACCCCGCCGTCAGCATGAAACAAGCTACCCTCGACCCCCAACCTGCGAAGTCAATCCCCGCAAATTCGAGATGGAATGTCGCTTGTGTCTGGTGCCGGGACTGCGAAACTCAAAAGACTGTCGGGAGAGGAGGACATGGACTATCGCAGCATCATGGAACTATGAGTGGTGATTGGACGGTTGTGCAGAAAGCGAGATTGAGATTCTCAAGCAGACATTGATCTCTAATCCCAGTTACTTGGTACACGGCACTCAATTGTTACAGCTATATTGAGTGCAAAGCAATATATACTTATATTGAGTATCGCTAGTACTTCCTTCAGCAGCCCATCCTGTAATTCCTGATTCAGTCATCACCTGCCACCATTGAAGATCATTGGCGCACTCAGGTCCGCCAACGATCTTTACTCTATATAATGTACCTTGACCTTGTCCCAAGACTTGTCCATCTGGCACGAATTGCCTAATGTTCACACCTTCTCCGACGAAAACTTCAGCTCCGACGAACAGTGAAGAATCACCCCAAGTGGGGCAAAAAATAAACTCCATCGCTGAACGATTTACAAGTGGTTGCATAGTTTGGCTTGGAGTTGCAGAAGGCGTGGGCGAAAGTGTAACCGTAGGTGCGCTTGTATCGGATGGGGAGAGTGTGGGAGTGGAAGGTTCGTTAGGCAAAATATTTGCCGCAGCGATTTCTGGTGCTGAAATAGTGACAATGCCTGTAGGCGTTAGCGTAGTTTCAACTTCGTTCGGATTGTTTAATATGGGCAGAGCAACCAGCGCAATTACTACAATCACAGCTACGCCGACCAGTGCAATAGCTATCCTTTTGTTTTTGGGGGAACGTGTTTTTGAGACGAGAGGTTTTACTGGATATGGGTCGAAATCGTCCCCGTAGCTACGAACG
>CAIPFY010000147.1 GCA_903864435.1 uncultured Chloroflexota bacterium
CGCTATCGTTGATGGCAGAAAGGACCTCAGACTTCCCTATGCCGATGGTGATATCCATGACGGTGTATATAGTCCTATCATGAGTGTTAACAGGATTTTCCGCGAGCACGGACACCATTTTATCTATGATTTTGACACCCTCCGGCAATTTCTGGAAAAAAGCGGTTTTGTAGATGTGAAGAAGGAGATGTATTCGACAGGCCGTGACTCGGGATTGCTAATCGATACAGCACATCGAGAGATTGAATCACTCTATGTGGAAGCATCAAAACCGGTTCATTAATGCCAGATGCAGGAAATTGGAACGGTTTATTGGAATTGGATGAAAGTGAGATGCTTCGTTCTGCGAGTAATCAATCCCAAGCGATGCTAGACCATTCTTTCTTCAGAGGTGCCACTGAAACATTGCGACTCCTGCAATGATTCCAGACCAATATACGAATGAAACCACTGATTCCAGTGAGCCTGATTATCCCGACAGCGGGACGATACGAGAGGTTGACTCAAACACTTCGCAGTGTTCTGGCACAGGATGTGCAAATCCGGGAGGTTCTGATCATTGATGGGGCGGCAGAAGCCCCCAAGCCGGACGCGATGCTGGCGATTGCCATGCTTGCCTGGCCTGTGGGTGTGCGTGTGGTTACAGAGACTGCCAGCGTGTGTGGTGCCGGAGCCCAAAGGAATCAGGCGGCGGCGCTCAGTTCGCAACCCTTCCTGTGGTTTTTGGACGATGATGTGGACCTTGAGCCTGGCTGCTTATCCGCGCTTTGGCAGGCGATGATGGAAGATGCCATGCTCGGGGGGTGCAATGCACTCATCAGCAACCAACAATATGCGCAACCTGGGCGAGGCCTGCGCCGCCTCCTGGCATGGGTGGGTTGCCCGGCGTCTGGCTCGTTGGCCGGCCGCTGCTGCGGGCCAGCCGTGAACTTCCTACCGGCGTCAATACCGCCGGATGAGAAAGGCAGGGTCGAATGGCTGAATACCACCTGTACGCTCTACCGGCGAAGCGCCTTGCCAGATCCGACGTTTCTCGCTTTTTTCCACGGCTACTCATTGATGGAGGATCTGGCGCTGTCTCTGGAGGTTGGCAAGCGTTGGCGGCTACGCTCGGTTCCAGAAGCACGAATTTACCATGACTCGGTGCCAGCCCCATATAAGAGCAAGGTAATTTCCCGGCAGGCCATGGAAGTGGCGAACCGGTGGTATGTGGCGAGGCGGATCATGTATCGGAAGGCGCTTCCTCTATGCGTCCAGATGCTGATTATGCAAATGATCGGTCTGTTGGCGCTATTACGAAACCCCGAGAGATGGTCATCCTTTCCGGGCTGGGCAATTGGAACTGGGGTCGGCCTATGGAGGATTGTGCGACATGGGACTGAATGGAGCGGGTATGACCCGTGACAACCATGAACTTGGTAGATTTACGGCTATGGCTTTTTTACTGTGCACAACATTGCGTTTTTGCGAAGGTTTCGCTTCGCGATGCCGCAACGTGACCTACAGGTTCCTTGGTGTGGACCTGCGGAAATACTGCTGGCTGCGCAACATCGAAATCTCGCGCAACTGGCAGGATGTCATTCTTCATGGTTGTGCGCTGGATCGCGGCGTGGTGCTGCTTTGCAGCGGTGCTGCGCGAAGGAGTAAGATCGAAATCGGCGAAGGAACCTACATCAACCGCTACACGATTCTCGATGCTCATCAAAGAATCGGCATTGGCCGGGAG
>CAIPFY010000148.1 GCA_903864435.1 uncultured Chloroflexota bacterium
ACATAAGCCGAATGCACCGGCTCGGTTCGCATCTGCACGTCCAGATCGAGGCGGGTCACGACCAGCGGATGATCGCTCACGATGCACCCCGCAGGCGCACCCGCCACCGAGGACAAACACACGCCGCCGCTGATGGCCTTGCCGAAGAAGCATTCGTATTGCGAGAACCCGACCACCACCGTCCCCACTGCCTGCCCGCTGCTCACCAGCACCTCGCCGAACGCGCCGCGCCGCACCACCCGCGCCCCTTCGCGCCCCACCGGACGGGGCTGAATGCGCTCCTGCCGCCCATCCATGAAGGCTTTCGCGTCCAGATCGCGGTAGTTGCCGTCCACCGTGCCAACGATGGTGGTGCCGATCACAATATCGTTGAAGGCCAGCGCCATCACACGCCCATTGTAAGCCGCTTCGAGCGCGTTCAGCCGTTCCACACGCAAGTCACACCCGCGCAGATCGTCCACCTGCGCCGCTTTGCAGGTGATGAGGTCGCCGGCATTGATCGAACCCGCGCCAATCCCCAGAAGCGGACACATCATGCCCGCCTGATAGATGGTTGAGGCGACATCGGAGAGCGTGCCGTCGCCGCCGATCACCACCAGCGCATCCACGCCGCTATCCAGCGCCGCCCGCGCCAGCGCCTGCGAAGCCGCCCGCCCGGTCAGCGCCGGAATCGACAGGACACACGCCGCAGGCAGCGCATCCCCACCCAACAAACCAGCGCCCGTGACAACGGACTCTGAGCCCAGTGCCGCCACCGACTGCTGTGCCACGCGCAGGTTATGCGCCGCACCCAGCCCGGACTTGGGATTGACGATTACGCCTATCTTATGAGGTCGCATCGGTTGTGCCTTCCCCCGTGCGCGGGACTACCCGTGAACGGCCTGCACCAGCGTCCGCGTCACTTCGGCTGGCGACTCGGCCTGCCACACGTTGCGACCAATCGCCACACCCGCGCTGCCCGCCGCCATCGCCTCGCGCATTTCGGCGATCACTGCATCCGGCTGTTTGGCGCTGCCGCCCAAGACCAGCACCGGTGCGAAACAGGATTCCGTGACCTGCGCGTAGGCTTCAGCAGGCCCGACATACTTGGTCTTGATGATGTCCGCGCCCATCTCCGCGCCAACCCGCGCCGCCAGCGCCACCTGCTCCACCGTCGGCTTGGCGGCATAACCCAACGGCAGCATCTCCGCCATCAGCGGCATCCCCAAACGGCGACACTCCACCGCCACCTGCCCCAGCGTGTGCAGGCTGTCGCTCTCGTCGGGCGTGCCGCAGAAGCCCATCACCGCCACCGCGTCCGCGCCCAAACGCAGCGCGTCTTCCACGCCGGCGATTAAGCGCATCGCGCTGAAGCTCTCGCTCAGAGTCGTTGCACCGCCGTCCAAGCGCACGATCAAGCCGAGGTTGCCGATGTCAGCGGCAAAATGCGCGGCGATTCCGGGCGTGGTCAAAATCGCATCCGCCCCGCCCGCCTTGATGTCCTGAAGCAACTGCGCGGGGGTTTTCAGCGCCCCTAGCGGGGTCATCCCCGGCAGGCCGTGATCCATCGCCACGACCACCGAGCGCCCATCTGCCGCAAAAATATGGTTCAACCGGATGATTTTTCCAGCACTCATGCTCTTTTTTCCAATCGTTATTGACACATAATCAATACCCCATTCGGGGTTATTTATCCACTTACGTGGCACTATTTACCTGCATCCCCTACCCTTCCGCTGCGCGTATTCGTAGGGACACGACGCATGTCGTGTCCACTTGGGGTTTTACGGGGAAAACAGGACACGGCTCGCGCCGTATCCCTACAAAAACCACATCCCCCAAACCTGTCCGGCAGGGGGTGAGGGCAGCACCTACCCGGCTGGCGCGGCCTTTCCTTTTGCATCGGAGGATTGCGCCTGCCGCCGTCCCAACAGCGCGAAGCCCAGCGCCGAACACCCCGCAAAGACCGCCGCGCCAATCCAGATGGCCTGTGGCGCAAAGGTGTCGCTCAGGAAACCGCCCGCAATCGGGCCGATGCCCGAACCCATCGTCCATGCCAGCGAGAAGATGCTCAGATAGCGGGCGCGCATATCCATCGGCGCTAAGGCCGCGACCACGCTGTTCGAGGTGGGCGCGACGATCAATTCGCCCACCGTCAAAATCGCCATGCTGATGACGAAATGCGGCAGCAACGACGACAGCGCAAACCCGCTCAATCCGACTACATACAGCAACCCACCCAGCGTGAGCATGGCGAACGGGCGGTAGCGACTGCTCCAGCGCGAAATCACCACTTGCAGCAGCGCCACCATACCCGCGTTCACCGTCAGCAGCAGGCTGTACTGGTTTTCGGGGATGCCGTAGTTCTCTTTGACGTAGATCGGCAGCAGGATGAACACCATCGCCACCGCCAGTTCCACCATCAGGTAGGCACCGCAAAAGGCCATGAATGCTTTATCGCGCAGCATGTAGCCATAGCCACCGCCTTTGCGGGTCGGCGCTTGCGTATGGGTATGACCGCCCCGTACAGGCATACTCTCTTTGATAATCCACAAGAACGGGAACGCCATCAATACATACAATCCGGCTGCGATGGGATAAGCCGCGCCATAGTTCGCACCCAGAAACACCCCCGCCAGCGCCGGCCCGATGGCAATCGCCAGATTCGCCAGCGTCCGCACCAGCGCGAACGCCCCCGCCCGGTCAGTCGGCGGGATGAGATCGGTGGTCATAGCGTTCACACCGCTGTAAAAGACGGCGTTGAAGACGCCGTTTAGCATCACCAGTATCATCCACTGCCAGAGCTGATCGGCGCGGAACATGCCCATATAGATGCCGGCCATCACGAACAGACTGAACAGCATGAACGGCTTGCGTCCGTAGCGATCCATCAGCCAACCTGCCGCGACCATGCCGATTAAGCCCGTCACCGCCTGTAAGGAGATCAAACTGGTGATGGTGATGAGGGGGGCGTTCAGGCGTTGGCGCATCAGCAGTGTCATGAACGGCCAGATGAGCGCACTGCCGGTGCGGTTCAGGAACAAGAACACCAGCAGCACCCAGAACGGACGCGGATACCGACTCAAATAAGCCCGCATAATGCCCCAATTTCTATGTCGTGCATTTCTCAAAAAAACACCCGGAATGACCGGGGTTGTCCTCTATCATATCATCTCGATCAAGCCGCGCACTTCGGCGGCGGTGCCGGCATCCGGCTCCCGCGCCAGCCGCGCCGCCAGCAAGGGGCGAGACTCCGCACCCAGCAACCGCCGCAGCGCCCATGCCGCATGACCGCGCACCAACGGGTCGGCGTCGTCTAGCAGGACGCTCAACGCGGGGATGAAGCGCGAGTCGGCGCTGTTACCCGCCGCAACGCAGGCGTTCCGCACCAATCGCGCCCGCCGGATACGCCAGATCGGGCTTCCATAGTATCGGTTGCGGAAGCCATCCTCGTCTAGCGCCAGTAAGTCCACCAGCAACGGCGCAGCGCGGTCTACATCGGCAGGCTGGAATACCGCTTCCGCCGCCGCAGGTGCGAACCGCTGAAACGGGCACACCTCCTGACAGGCATCGCAACCATACACCCAGTTGCCCATCAGCGGGCGCAGTTCCAGTGGGATGCTGCCCTTATGCTCGATGGTCAAATAGCTGATGCAGCGCCGCGCATCCAACACATGCGGCTGCGGGAACGCGCCCGTCGGGCAAGCGTTCAGGCAACGGGTGCAATGTCCGCACTGGGTCGCCGCGCCCGGTTGATCGTAAGCGTCAAATTCCAGATCGGTCAGGATTTCGCCCAGAAAGAAGCTGCTGCCCCGGCGCGGATGAATCAGCAGGGTGTTCTTGCCGGTGAAGCCCATGCCGGCCTCGTGCGCGTGGCTGCGTTCGAGGAGCGCGCCGGTATCCACATAGACGCGGTGGCTGAACGCCTGCCCGCTGGCCTGCCGCAGCCACGCCGCCAACGCTTCCAAGCGGGGCGTAAGCACCTCGTGGTAATCCACGCCCCACGCATAGGCCGCGATTCGTCCGCGCAGGGGGTCGGTCAGCGCCGCTTGTGGCACACCGCCCGCCGCGTAATCCAGCCCGACCACTACCAACGAACGCGCCCCCGGCAGAATCGCGGTCAGATCGCGCCGCCGCAACAGGCGGTCAGGCCGCGCCATATAGCCCATCGTGCCGTGCATCCCCGCCGCAATCCAACGTTCGTAAGCCGCCAACTGCGGGGAAGGCTGCGCCCGCGTCAGGCCGACGAGGTTGAAGCCCAGCGTCGCCGCCTGCTGCCGGAGCAAAACCGCCGAAAAAACCATATTCTTACAACCCCAATTGAAGGCACGGGTATGTTAAACTGAAAGGAGTACCAGCAGCAAGGACAGACCAACCCGTAAGCAACCCCGCACCTAAAGGTGGGGGCTTTTAACAGCCCAATGCTTACCCGAATCAGCCGCAAGGCTACGTTAGGGACAAATATATAGGCACTTCGGAATACCTCACCAGTTCC
>CAIPFY010000149.1 GCA_903864435.1 uncultured Chloroflexota bacterium
ATCCTGTACCGCAGAGTTCGGAACTGGTGAGGTATTCCGAAGTGCCTATATATTTGTCCCTAACGTAGCCTTGCGGCTGATTCGGGTAAGCATTGGGCTGTTAAAAGCCCCCACCTTTAGGTGCGGGGTTGCTTACAGTTCATCCTCGTGTTATCCGGCATACGGGTTGACTATAGCAAAAGAACGAACGCCGGTGCAAGAGGGGCGGCGCGGGCTTTCAAGGGTAGGTATTTTATCGGGCAAGGGGACGCAGGGGAAAATACACCGCCTTCCGTAGGGACACGGCGCGAGCTGTGTCCGCTTGGTTTTTTTAAGGGAGAAAGATGGACACGGCTCGCGCCATGTCCCTACGAAAGAACCCTCGCCCCCCCAAAACCTACCCCTGTAAGTGCGGCGCGGGGGGATGGTTTGATTTGCAGGCCGATCCCATCGGCAGCATCGTTACCCCCGCAGTCGCGGGTCGAGCAATTCGCGCACCCGGTCGCCGAGCAGATTTACACCCAGCGCCGCCAGCGCAATTGCCAGTCCGGGATAGAGCGTCATCCATGGAAAGATGGGAAGGAACTGCCGTCCCAACGCCAGCATATTACCCCAGCTGGGCACCTGCGGCGGCACGCTCAGGCCGAGGAAACTCAACCCCGATTCGTAGATCATCATGGCGGACATTTCAAACGTCGCCAGAGTCACCACCGATCCGATCATATTTGGGAGGATGTGCCACCCTAGCACCCGCCACGAATTCGCGCCCATCGCCAGCGCCGCCTGCACATACTCCTCGCGTTTGAGGCGTAGCACCTCGCCACGAGTGAAGCGCACGAATAACGGCGAACTGGTCACGCCGAAAATCAGAATGACATTGAGCAGGCTGCGTCCAAAGAGGGTGGCGATCACGATCACCAGCACCACATACGGCAGCGAGAGCATCACATTCACAGCGGACGAGATGAGGGTATCTGCCCAACCGCCGAAATAGCCCGCCAGCAGCCCAAATCCCACGCCCAACCCTGCCGCCAGCGCCGCACCAAAGAAGCCGACGGTCAGCGACACCTGTGATCCATACACCACGCGGCTGAAAATATCCTGCCCTAGCTGATCGGTGCCGAGCAGGTGTTCCGGCCTGCCGCGATCTTGCCACGCGGGCGGCAATCGCGCATCCGACAAGCTGCCTTCAGTGGGCGCATAAGGAGCGATTTGCTCCGCGAACAGCGCCGTCACCACCAGCAATGCCACCAGCACGAAACCAATCAGGCCACCGAAATCAGCCAGCAGAGGATGGCGTGGGCGAACACGAACCGCAGCTACGTCAGTCATTTCAGGTATACCGGATGCGCGGGTCAACAGCGCGATAGAGTAAATCGGTCAGAAGGTTAACCACGATCACGAACAGGGCAATCACCAGCGTGATCGCCTGCACCAGCGGGAAATCGCTGCCGTTGATCGCGTTGTTCAACAGGCTGCCCAGCCCCGGCCACGCGAACACGGTTTCGATATACACCGACCCGCCCAACAGATACGTGAAATCCACGCCGACCACGCTCACCAGCGGCACCGCCACGTTGGGTAGGATGTGGGTCAGGCTGATGGCACGCGGGCTAAGTCCTTTGGCATGGGCGGTACGGATGTAGGATTCCTGTTGCACCTCCAACACGGTTGAGCGAATCAAACGCACCAGTTGACCGGCTTGCCCTAGCGCCAGCGCAGACGCGGGCAGGATGAGCGATTGGATGCCATCACGACCGAAGCTAGGCAACAAGCGAAGCTGTACCGCGAACACCAGTATCAGCACCATCGCCAGCCAGTAGGCCGGGACGCTTTGCCCGACCAGACTGATTCCCCGCGCCAGCAGATCAATCGGGGAGTTGGGGCGCATCCCGCTAAGAAGGCCGAGAGGAATGGCTGCCGCCAGCGCCAGAAACAGCGCCGTCAGCGCCAATTCCAGCGTGGCGGGCAGCCGTTGACCGATCAGTTCGGCATTGGGCGCACCCAAACTGAACGAACGGTCAAGATCACCGCGCAGCACCCGCCCCAGATAGGTGAAAAATTGTTCCGACAGCGGGCGATCAAAACCGTACAGCGCCCGAAATTCGGCGCGTTGTTCCTGTGTGGCCTGCCGTCCCAGCATGAGCGCCACCGGGTCGCCTGTCACGCGCACCATCACGAAAGTGAGGACGAGGATGCCAAACAGCAGCGCCACCGATTGAGCAACGCGCAGGGTTAGGTAACGGAGCATGGGCAGGTATCCATAAACCTCACCCCCCGCAAAGGGGTGAGGTCAGTGCGGCAGTGGGAAACAAAATTAGCCACTCACAGCCACGTTCGTCAGGCTGTAGGATTCGTCGGGCAGCGGCGCGTATCCCGTCACCCGGCTGCTAACCGCCTCGAACGCAAACGGTTGGTACAGATAAATGAAGGGCGGGTCATCCATCATTTTGCGCTGCAAATCCCCGTACAGCGCCGCCCGCGCATCACGGTCAACCGTAGAGCTTATTGTTTCGATCAGCGCCGCGAGTTCCGGGTCTTCCCATGCGGTGTAGTAGTTGCCGGGGATGAGCGCCCCTTCCAGCCGATCAATCGCTTCGCCAAGACTGGTAGACCAGCTATCCACGAAAATCGGCCCGACCGCGCCATAGGCTTCCTGACTCCAGAAGCTATTGCTGGTCTTGAACTCCACCGTCAAATCCACTCCCACCGCTTCAAAATCGCGCTGGATGGACAGGCAAACTTCGTTGATGTTCAGATAAGCATCCGTCGGGCAGCCCATGCTAATCGCAAACCCATCGGCATAGCCGGCTTCCGCCAGCAGCGCCTTCGCTGCTTCGGGATCGTAGGGGAACGGCTGGATAGAGGCGTCGAAACCGAGATTGGTGGACATAACGAAACCGGACACCAGCGAAGCCTTGCCGCCGAAAATAGCATCAATGATCCCCTGCCGGTTGGTGGCAAGATTCAGGGCGCGGCGCACCCGTACATCTTCCAGCGGCGTGCCTGCGCCGTTGCCGATATTCTTGAAGGCCGCGTAGTACACACGGTCATTGGGGTAGCTGATGACCTGTACCGCGCTGTTTCCTTCCAACAAAACGGTCAGGTCGGCGCTCAGGCGGCTCACGATGTCCACTTCGCCCGTCTGAATCGCGGCAATGCGTGTGGTCGAATCGGGGATGATGCGGAACGTGAGTTTTGCCACTTTCGGCAAACCGGCTTCCCAGTAGTCCGGGTTGGCTTCCATCACGATCCGGTCGCCGGCCACGCGCTCCACGAAACGAAACGGGCCAGTGCCAACCGGAGCAGCCTCAAAGCCTTCGATGCCCACTTCGCTCAGGTATTTAGGCGGAAACATAGCCCAGTTGGTTGCCATCTGCGTGAGGAATACCGGATCGGGCTTGGCAGTACGCAGGATGACCGTGTAGGGGTCGAGGATGCTCACATCCGTCACTTTTGCATAGTCCTGCGCGTAATCGTTGCTGGGGTCTGAACTGTATTGGACAGTCGCCGCCACCGAGTCGGCATCGAACACTTCGCCATTGTGGAAGGTCACGCCCTGCCGCAGTTTAAAGGTGTATTGCATGCCGTCGTCGGAGATTTCCCAGCTTTCGGCCAGATCAGGAACAATCTCGTTGGTTGCGGATAAGCGCACCAGCGAGTTGAATAGCGAGCGAGCCGCGTTACTGGCGGTGACATCGGCAGCACGCGGGGGAAAGAGGGAAGTGGGGTCGTTGGGCAGCGCGATCACCAGTTCGCCCGAAGGCGCGGCGCTCTGCGCGTTGGCAGAAACTACCGTCAACAGCAGCACGAAACAGATAACAAGTACACCACGAATACGCATCAATTCACCTTTCCTCATTCATAGGCGCAAGGACAGAAGCGATTCTCGAAACAACCCGAGACCATAACTCAGGTCGCATCCCGAAAATAGTAACGCATATTCAGGGTATTGCTAACCACGATTGGCAGGGGGTTAGGGCAAATGCACATTCGCCTGCACGTTATCATTTCGATTTGACTCTGGTTAAAACCTCTGCTATGCTGAGTCTTGTGTTTGAATGTCTTGATTTGTCGTGGCGCACCCGCGCCAACCACCTGCCGCTTCATCCACATCTTCGACCACTGAATGACGTGAGAAAACCAGACCCTGTATGCAATTTGAAGACTTGAAGTTGATTGAACCGCTCCTGCGCGCTGTGCACGCGGAGGGTTATCACACGCCCACACCTATCCAGCAACAAGCGATCCCGCATGTGATGGAAGGCAAAGACCTGTTGGGCTGCGCACAGACCGGAACCGGCAAAACCGCCGCTTTCGCCCTTCCTATCCTGCAACATTTAAGCGCCTCACCGCGCCGCGAACGCTTTATTCGCGCACTGGTGTTAGCGCCCACCCGCGAACTCGCCAGCCAGATCGCTGAGAGTTTCCGTGTGTATGGCAAGAACACCCCCCTGCGCACCGCCGTCATTTTCGGCGGCGTCGGGCAAAATCCGCAGGTGGATGCCATCCGGCGCGGCCCCGAAGTGCTGGTCGCCACACCCGGACGCCTGCTCGACCTGATGGGTCAGGGCTACATTCGCCTCGACCGGCTGGAAATCCTCGTACTGGACGAAGCCGACCGCATGTTGGACATGGGCTTCATTCATGATGTGCGCCGTGTGATTGCCGCCGTGCCGCGCCAGCGCCAAACGCTGCTGTTCTCGGCGACCATGCCGAACGAAATTCAGGATTTGGCGAACAACATTCTGGTTGATCCGGTGCATGTCGCCGTGACGCCAGTAGCTTCTACAGTGGATACCATCCAGCAGTCGGTGTTCTTCGTCGAAAAGAAGGACAAGCTGCATTTGCTGGCACATTTGCTGGAAAACCGTTCCATCCGGCGCGTGCTGGTCTTCACCCGCACCAAGCATGGCGCGAACAAGGTCGTCAAGCAGTTGGATGAGGAACGTGTCACCGCCGAGGCCATTCACGGCAATAAGTCGCAGAGCGCCCGCGAAAAGGCACTCTCGAACTTCAAAGCCGGACACACTCGCGTCCTCGTGGCGACTGACATCGCCGCACGCGGGCTGGATGTGGATGACATCACCCACATCATCAACTACGATCTGCCCAACGAACCGGAAACCTATGTCCATCGCATCGGGCGCACCGCCCGCGCTGGCGCATCGGGTGTCGCCTATTCGTTCTGCGAGGTCGAAGAACGCGATTATCTGGTGGACATCGAACGGCTGATTCAAAAGAACGTTCGTGTGCAGGATGAACATCCCTACCTGTCGCAGTATCCCTCGCCCAAGCCTACCGACCTGACGCGCCGCATCGGTCAGCGTTCGAGCGCCGCACGTCCGTCCTACAATCGTGGGCCGCGTGGAAATGGCAACGGTGGCGGGAGCGGGAACGGTCAGCGCCGTGACGGCAACGGCGGCGGTGGAAGCGGCAACGGCAGCGGTCAGCGCCGTGATGGAAACGGCAGTGGCGGCTACAACCAGCAGCGCGACAGCGGTCACACGCCAGA